>DPLS01000226.1 GCA_003541875.1 Bacteroidota bacterium
AGGGTATCGTCGCCGCCGATAGGAATAAGATAATCGATCCCGAGGAAGTCGAGGTTCTTCAGCACTTCGTCGGTCAAATCGTTTTTCTCGGCGTTGTATTTTTCTTTGAGGTGTGGAGGCACATGGCCTTGCTTCACAGAACTCGGGCGTGTACGCGAGGTGTGCAGGAAAGTCCCGCCGGTACGGCCCGCCCTGTTCACAACTTCTTCGGAAAGGATTTGATAGTTATTGGAATTGTCTGCCTTTTCATCGCGGATCAAGTCAACTGCACCGGCCCAACCTCTTCGGAGACCAATGACTTGATAGCCCTCCCGCAACGCGCGAATGGTAACTGCGCGAATGGCGGGGTTAAGGCCGGGAACGTCACCACCACCGGTGAGAATGCCAATAACTCCAGATTTCGTCTTGATGTTTGCCATAGCGTTCTTTCTTTTGATCTTTCAACAGGTATCTCATAAGCGTGAACGGCAAAGAGCAGTAACATGATTGGGGGTCAGCGGCTCAATGAAACGTCACTCGATCACTACAAGTCCTCCCTCATTTCATCCCGTACCAACATCAGTACTGCGGATTGCGGTACGATCAGGTACTTCTTCTCCTCGAACTCAACTTCGATTGCCTGCTCGCGCAGAAACATGGCATAGTCTCCCTCTCTCGTTTGCAGAGGAATATACCGCATCGGATCTTTAGGGGTAGTCCACGGCTCGTCGTCGGTGAAATTGGGATTCGGGATCGCGTAGCCCGGACCAACTTTCGCGACTCTTCCGGTGGCAACCTTCTCTTTCTCCCTCACGGATGGGGGAAGGTAGAGGCCTGATTTGGTTTTGTCATGTTCTTCGTCGAGCTGAACGAGAATCTTGTCGCCGACGACAATCATTTGCTTGCGAACAATCACCTTGCACTCCTCTCTTCGGGCAAGAGAAAGATACCAAACTCAACGGACGAAGGCAACGGATAGGCTATGCTTCCTTCAACCGCTTCATCATGGCAACAAAAAAGCCGATAAACATGATAAGCGTCCCCACCCACACGAGCCCAATGAACGGCTTGATGCTGGCCTCAACGATCAATGCATCGGATTGAGGTCCGTCCTCACCCGGATGCAGGACCTCAATCGTCACCGATGATGAGGCGCTCCCCATCCCGCCGACGTTCATCGCCGTAAGTTGAATGGGGGCATTCAGCAACTTGGATTGTGCAGCGTTGTATGTGGGACGTCCGTCCTTGGCGTACGTCATGATGGGCGTTACTGTCTCTGTTGCCTTCCCATCCGACAATTCAAGCACGGCACCGACGGTCATTTCACCTGCGCCGCCCCCTGCCATTGCCTCCTGGCTGTGGGTGTTCATATCGAACTTCACAAATGTTGCCTTGTACTGCCCAAGAGCGATCGTCTTTCCCTTCTCGATGGTATACGTATCGCCATGTTCCGCGTGGTCGGGCTCAGGTTGCTCCAACGATATCGGTGAGATGTAGAAATCACTTGTGAGGAACGACTTGATATCAGGGTTCCGCATCATGCCTTGCTGGCCGCCATCGAACATCACTGGTGAGAGGGTGAACGTCGATCCGTTCTTCTCCACCTTCACGTGGAATGCATATTTGTTGTCGGGCGTGGGGGCATAGCCCGTATAGGTGAGCGTATGGCCGAGGGCTTCCACGGGCCGGTTCAATGGAAGAGAAGCCTGCTTCGTTTCGTTGAACCTGCCCGATGCGATGACACCCAGCAGGAACACAGCAAGTCCGATGTGAGCTAACTTGCCGCCAATGGCCCTGATGTCGAGTACTCCCTGCTTCCAACCGAAGTCGAGGTTCACGAACAATGCAAATGCCGAGGTGAAGATCAGCGTCAATACCCCAACATCGGTCACTCCGGCGAAGAAGAGCGCAATGCACGCAGCAAGCGACACCACCACCCATTTCAGTGCGCGTTTGAGAACTTCCTTCACTTTGTCCTCCCCCCATTGCGTGTACAAACTCAAGCCGATGAACAACACCATCGCGATGACGAGTGGCAGATTCATCGTGTTGTAGAATGATGTATCGACAGTCGACTTGCCTATCAGCGGGAGGCTGGTGCCAAAGAGAATTACCGCGGCAGAGAGTACCAATGCGATTGCTCCGGTCGCAAGCGCTGTCTCCTTGCTAATAAACTGGTTATCGGCCTGTGCTGGTCGGAGTACTTTCCGACGCGCGAACATAAGACCAAAGCCCGTTGCGGCAATGGCAACAAGGGAAGCAACCAGCAACCAGTAGACCACAGCGCCCGGATCGACGAACGAGTGCACAGAGGCATCGCCAAGCACTCCACTCCTCGTGAGAAATGTGCTGTAGATGACAAGAAGGAACGACACAATTGCAAGAGCGAGATTCAAACGGACGAACTTGCCCGTTCGGCGTTGGACTATCAATGTGTGAACCAGCGCGACACCGGTTAACCATGGCACGAGAGAAGAGTTCTCGACAGGATCCCATCCCCAATACCCTCCCCAACCCAGGACACCATATGCCCAATAGGCGCCAAGCATGATACCGGTTCCAAGAATGAACACCGAGAAGAGTAACCACCCAAGAGCTTGAGCTCCCAACATCGCAACATCGTTCTTCCACATGCCCGCAATCGCAAACGAGAACGGGACTGCCATTACTGCAAACCCAATGAACAATACCGGCGGATGAATGACCATCCAGAAATTCTGCAGCAACGGATTCAGACCCCGCCCGTCTGCCGGAAGCTCACCGGCAGGCAGTTGGGGAATGGTCTCCCACACTGACTTGAACGGTGTCTTTGCGTACAGGAGAAGCAACAAGACAGCTTGCACAGCCATAAACACAGCCATCACCCATTGCTCGCTTTTTCGTTTGCGAGTGTACCACATGAGTGGTAATCCGATCAGCGCTGAACAGAGCGCCCAGAACATAAAGCTTCCTTCCTGTCCGGCATAAAAGCTGGAGATCAGAAAGTGCAGCGGCAAGTCGCGGGAGCTGTAACTGTACACATAGCCATTGGAGAAATCATGCTCCAACAGCAACGTCAACAGCACGGCGGAGAGAACAACGATTGTCCCTGCACCGACATTGAGCAGCAGACGTGCCCGCTTCAACGGTTGAAGATCTGACGCGGTTGAACGATGGTATTGGACTGCAGATAGGACTGAC
>DPLS01000173.1 GCA_003541875.1 Bacteroidota bacterium
CTTGTGAAGTTGCCCGGTGCGGTCGAACCGCTCTTCCTGGACTGGCTTCGACGCACGATCCCCGATCGGGCCGGCAAGATCATCAATCGGATCAAAGACACTCGCAAAGGGAAAATGACGGACAGCCGATTCGGTACAAGGATGACGGGCGAGGGGGGAATCGCTCAAACCATCAATTCCCTTTTCGATATCAACGCTCGCAAGCACAACGTTCGCCAGCGGTGGGAAGAGCTCTCAACTGAGCATTTCTGCCGTTCGACTCCCTCTCAATTCGAGATGTTCTGATAACGTCAGCTATCACCTACGTCCGTCGTCCTCTCGTTTGACTCCCTCGTAAATTCTTCGTAGCATTCATCAGAATATCATCCAACAGACACAGGAGGCGGCCATGCGCCAGATCCTCGTTGTCCTGTTCCTCGCCATCTCTCCTTTCATCTTCCCGAAGACAATTTCATTCTACATTCCTGGTTTATCATTCGTCATTCTGAAGGTGTTTGATGTATTGGGCAGAGAAGTCACAACTCTGGTGAATGAGGAGATGAGGGCGGGAAAGTATGAGCGGGCGTTCGATGCTGGTGGGCTGGCGAGCGGAGTGTACTTCTATCGTCTCCGTTCAGGGGAATTTGTACAGACAAAGAAGTTACTCTTACTATGTTAGGTGCTACAGGAGAGAGGCATCCGATGAAAACAGCCATGACCTTGTTTCTGGTATTGTGTTCTCTGGCTAACCAGGGTTCTCCAGCACAGGTCAACAGAATGACTCCTGCAACTTCTCGTCGTGTGGCAGAAGACAGTCGACCCACATCGAGCTTCGATGTGTTCCCCCTCCTTTCCAATCTCCGTTACAACTACAACTACTACATTGGCTCACGGGTCACTGAACTCATCTATCTGATTCAATTGAGTATCGACTCAGGCACTGTGTCCTGTATTGTTCGAGACTCATCACAAATCTCCGATACAACAATTGCCTGGAACGTCGAAGAACAATCAGACCTTTGGCATCGCAGGCTTGACGCGTATCTCAATCGTGACAGCATATACTGGACTCATGACACTTCACATTTCACGGTTTACGAGAGCACTCGCCTCTCCCATGAATTGACTTCCAACGGAATGATCTGGCGTTTTCCCCTTTCTTCACCAACCCAATCGGTGTTTCGTTACGCTGACACGGACTATGTCATTCTCGGTCGACCAAACGACACTCTTCATTTCCATGGCGGTCGAGGATTCTACCGGAGACACGGCAGTACATTCAGCGGCGTCGGGAACACCCACTTCTCTACTTGGCATGCAATCGATCTCTCAGGCAATCCGACGAATACTTTGTTTGTGGAACGCGTAGCTGGCGAGACGATGAGACTTGCACAAAACTACCCCAACCCGTTCAACCCTAGTACAACTATTTCATTCACAATCCCCCATTCATCATTCGTCACTCTAAAGGTGTTCGACGTGTTGGGCAGAGAGGTGGCAACGCTGGTGAATGAGGAGATGACGCTGGGATGGTATGAGAGAATGTTTGATGGAAGCAACTTGGCGAGCGGAGTCTACATCTACAGACTACATGCCGGAGGTTTCGACCAGATCAAGAAACTACTTCTGTTGAGATAGGGCTGATCGATTTCGTGATGAACACACATGGCAAGATCTCACAGAACAGAACCTTCTTTGGGTTCATTCTCTGTCTGTATTTGCTCGCTTCCCTACTCTTCACTCAGGAGTACTTTGGCCACGCCATCGAATGGAAGCAGGCTCCTCTTGAGAAGACAATCAGGTTCGAGGCGGACACCCCGTTTCAGTATCGGGTGTTAGCCCCACTCGTCATCCGAGCTATCATTCTTACAACCCCTATCGATGCCTACGCTGCTTCAACAATCCTCACGGTGGTGTGGACGTTCTTCTCACTCCTGGCATTCCGAATTCTATTGCGCACCTTTTTTTCGAATGCTGGTGCCTCGTTCGGAGCGTTGCTCCTTGCGTATGCGATGTACTGGAACTATGCCGTCTTCGGCATATGGCGCATGCCATTCGACCTCCCTGCGATTCTTCTGTTTACTCTGGGTCTCTTTGCACTCGTGAGACAGCGGTGGGTGCTGTTCTATCTCGCGTTCGTTCTTGGAGCGCTGAACAGAGAAACAATCCTGGTTCTTTCCGTTGCCTTCATCTTCCTCTCCTGGAAACGGGCCGAACCTACATTCGTTTGGAAACACGTTGGAGTTCAGCTGGGCTTATGGATGCTCATTCGCGCAACACTCATCGTGATTTTCAGGAACAATCAAGGCGGGCAATTCCAAACTCAGTTTGCAGCCAACATCAATAATTTGATGTCGGGCATGCCCACCATTCCGCTGCTGCTTTCCTTCGGGGGGCTATGGCTACCCGCATTTCTGGGATGGCGTGCCATCGATAACCGGATCCGCCGACTCCTACTTGTAACGATTCCATTTGCGGGTGTGATGGTCATTGTCGGAAATCTTCACGAGCTTCGGATCTACAACGAATTAGTGCCAATCATCTCGATGGGAGCGCTAGGTGGCTGGCTAGCTTTCTATGATCGTGTTCGATTTGGACGGCAACAAAAGTAGTCGGAGATGTCAGACGCGCAGAGGCAGTTTCTCTGTCGAGCTAGAGCCTTCCAGACCACTTCTCGACGACCTCTTTCGGTATCCGCACCTCATCTCCCACCACTCTGCTTGGAATCGGATCGGGATAGTAGGTACCGCAGCAGGCGTAGGCTTCCATCGTCATCATGTCCCAATGCGATGGACAGTGAGCACAGTAGATCTGGTTGTTCTTGAGTTGGAACTCCGTTGAGCCGCAATGATCACTTATGCTAATTGCGGTGACTGCCCTTCCTTCTGGATCGATGTACGCCATCACCGGCCTGATGATGTTCCTTGCAGGATACTCGAAGCGGATGAGGCGGTATTGTTTGAGATCGGAAAGAGAGAAGACGATATCGTTTCCATTCTGGTGGAATGAAACATTGGTCATGGTGATGACGTTGGAGTCGTAATCCATCGGCGCTGCGACTACTGGCTGCCGCTTGATCACTGCATGTACCGACGGCTTCACATAGGAATAGAAAACAATGCTGCCCCCGATCACTACAAGTGGAACGAGAATCAGGCCTACACGTCTGAAGACGGATGTGATTCGAGGTTGAGAGGACTTGCCTTCTCCGGATTCTTTCTGAGTCTCCGCTGTGCCTACTGGTGCACCACATGATGGACAGAAATGGTCCGAACCCTCAATCTCGCTCCCACAACTTGTGCACTGCTTCATAGTTTCCAGCCTTTGCGGTATGTGTGTCGAAGAACTGTTAGTCTCTTAGAATATACGAAGGCCTTGCGTGACGAGCAAACAACCTTGCATATTGTGGTCATCCTTTTGTATATTCGTGCAGAAGATTGTCCCACCTCTGTTCCATTCAACATAGCAGATATCGGAGTTCACTCATCCTCTCACAAGCCTCAAGGAGTCAACTATGAAACGATGTGCCACTCTGATTGTTCCACTTGCTCTCAGCTTCTCAATCGTTGCCGCCGGATCTCAAAACAAATCTGTCGGCACCAGAACTACGACTTCTATCATCGATGGAAAAGTTGTGCAGAAAACCGAAACCGTTGCAGAGCCAAACCCTCTCCCTCCTGCTGACAACTTTCTCGAACAGGAAAAGAGCAAGCCGATTCCAAATTCGGGCGCGTTCAATTCATCGATTCGTTGGCAGAGCACGGATGCTGCTGCGATAGGCCAAGACATTGCCGTGAATGCCAATGGCACGAACGCGTTCATCGGCTGGAACTTGAACAACCTGCGTACGTCGTTCCACGACAACAACTCTGGAACTCCAATTTGGGAGCACACATCCGATCCACAAACATATCGGAACTATGTGTCGCTCTCGGCAGATGCAAACCTTGTCGCCAACGCAACCTATCACAACATCTATCTGTTCGACAAAAGCTCGGGCGCCATCACATTCAATTTCAACGTGCCTGATTCGCGCATTGCAGGGCCAATAGCTGTCTCCCGCGACGGGCACCTACTCGCGTGTGCGTGCACCTCTCCACTTTCGGGCGGAACGCACAGAGTCTACGCGTTCAATCCACCGTCCACAACACCAATCTGGACGTTCGACTTCAGCGATGCTCAAAGCTCAGGAGTGTATGGGATCGACATCAGCATCGACAGATCGACCGTTGCCGTAAATGGAAAGTTCTACGGATGGATACTCAACGCTACCGACGGCACGGTAAGAACACAAATGGAAATCGCAAACACCGAGTCCCGCATCGCGCTAAGCGCTGACGCCTCGGTGCTGGCTATAGCTGAACTGAGTGGCTTTGTGAAGGCGTATGCCTATAACACGGCACAAAGCAGGTACGATCTTCTGTGGCTTTACAGGATCCCACCGGGAGTGTCCACGAACTGGGCAAGTTCTGTGGAGGTATCGGCAGATGGCTTGACAATCATGGCAGGCAGCTTGGTGTTCCTTTCCGCCGGCTACGATGGAAGCGTATACATGTTCGATACGTTCGGAGAAGGCGTTCCGCTCTGGGTGATGAACAATCTCGGTGACGAGGTGGGTATGGTTGGCCTTTCGGATGATGGCTCTCTCGGTGCGGCTGCCACCTGGGGCGACATCAACAACCCGGCAAAACCAACCATCTTGATATTCGAACGGAACTCAAATAGCCCGGTCTATTCAGTGTCATCGCCCGGCTCCATGTTCTCGCTGGCGATGTCGGCGGATGGAAAATCCGTGGTAGCTGGAGGCAAGCATGTCCACGCAAGGACCTTCGGTAGTGGCGGAGACGCCTATTACATCGGTGTTGATATGGATGGAGGAGCAATCGCCGGAACTGTAACTCTCGGAGGTGTGCCACCGAATCATAGCGGAACAACCGTGCAGGTGCTTGGAACAAACAAGAGAGCTTCGACTCTGCCAAACGGACAATACGTCGTCGCAAATATTTCGCCTGGAACGTACTCCGTTCGGATTTCACACCTTGGGTACGTAGGCACAACACTGAGCAGTGTGGTAGTTGCCGGAACTGATACAACGCGAAACGTGAACGCGACGCTCCAACAAACCGGGGCCGCACCCACAAATCTTGTTGCGTCTCACAGTCTGAGCTCGCGCATCCAGCTTAACTGGACAAATCCAACGCTATTTGACGATCGGGCCTTCGATCGGATCAGGGCGGTCGATGATATCAAAGAAGCTTCAGTGCCAACCATCAGTGCCAGGAACTCGGAGCGTCGGGGAGAACAGTCACTGCTCCTCCGCTCAACTTCGCCCCAAGGCATCTCCGACCTGCTGCCTCCTGATAGCATCAAGATCTACCGGGCGATTCGCACTGGCGGTCCCTACTACCATAAGCGAACCCTTGCAGGAACTCAGTCATCCTACGTTGACAGCAGCGCAATGCCGCTCAAGAGCTACTACTACCGCGTCACAGCCATCTATGGCAATGGTGAGAGCGAGTACTCCAACGAAGCGTACGGCACGGTGGACAGTTCGTTCCTGCAATTTGCTTTCACTACTCCCCACAAAACAACAACGCCGACGATCGATGGCACACTCTCCCCGGGTGAATGGGCAGATGCGATACAAGTGGACGTCTCGGATGTCTTCGGATACGGAGGCGGTGTACGTCTTCCTCGCAGCAGCACGTTCATGTATTTCAAGTATGACAGCGTCGCCAAGAAACTCTATATCGCCGGGGAAGACTTTCTGAACAACGATGGCCTGGCGGAAAGTGAAGGGTTCGGACTGTACTTCGATGATAATCATAACCGGCAGTTCGAGCCGATTGGGACAGACTCGTTGCTGCGTGAGGGTAACTACTGGGCGTACTACTTCAGTGTTGGTTCTAATGTCAGGTTCCGTGAGATTTATACTGGAGGCGGAGTCAACGCAATTGTCGACGTGGTGACAGATGCCCAAGTTGCGTTTTCCAGCGCAACCGGACATGTCACTGGAGAGGTGAGTATACCCATCAGTTTCTTCAATAAGAACCACCTCCAGGTGTTCGCACCGAACAGAACTGTTGGTGCCGGACTCTTCATGATAGGTCGCAACGCGGGGGCGGCCGTTTTCCATGGCTGGTGGCCCCAAACGATGATCAGTGTGTTTACCCCAAACGGGTTTGGAGATGTGACTATTCCTATTCGGCTGCTTGCACCACCAAAAGCACCTGCAAACATCGCAGTGACACGGCAAGGCAATCGTCTGAGAATCACCTGGACTGATCCGACACAAGGAATCAACAACGACCCCCTTACGGTTCCTATTACACTCGAACTGTGGCGGAATGGATCTCCGTGGCGCACGTTCCCAAGCGGCGCCCAGGCGTGGACGGACTCCAACATCGTGGCACAGGGATGGTACGAGTACAAGATAAGAGGATCCATCAATGTGACGAGTTCACCGAACACAACCTTTTTTGGACCATTCTCTCCGACAGTGGGCACTTTCGCAGTCAGCGATCCGCAGCTGACGGAGTTGATCTATGATGATGGACAGCCTGATCCCCCACCCTGGATTGTCAGCAACACCTATGACGGGAACATGTTCGGGACACGTTTCACTCCACAACAGTACCCGGCGAAAGTGTGTCGCGTGAAGGCTTTCACAAACGTCAGCAATTCACCGATACAGATCTATATTTACAGTGACAGCTCAGGGATACCCGGTCACCCCATTGCCGGGCCCTGGAGCGGAACAACCTATCAAACCGCAGGTGTCGATAGCTTCCTCGTGACGATTCCTGGAACCGAGCCGCCGACGATCACGAGCGGAGATTTCCATGTCGTACTCGCGTATCTGCCCACCAGCCCGACCGCGCCAGGCATCTATGCCGACGTCACACAACCGCTTCTGGGGAGGAGTATGTTCTTCACGAATACTCTTAACTGGACACTCATGCCCGGGGGAGTCGATCTCATGGTGCGCGCATTCATCACCGGGCAACCTTCCGCAGTTGGTGATGAGAAAGGACTTCCTAAAGAGTTTGCGTTGTCGCAGAACTACCCGAACCCTTTCAACCCCGCGACGAACGTCAGCTATCAATTGGCAGCGCGGAGCCAGGTATCACTGAAGGTGTTTGATGTACTGGGTCGAGAGGTTGCCACATTGGTGAACGAAGAGAAGGAACCGGGCACGTACTCCGCAGTTTGGGATGCACGGAACGCAGCAAGCGGCGTCTACTTCTACCGCCTCGATGCAGGCAACTTCACGAGCGTGAGAAAGTTGCTGTTGCTCAAGTAGCAGAATCAGCAACTCCTTGCGGAAAGTCCCGGGCAAATCTCGGGACTTTCTGTTTCTACGGATCCTATCTGAACTCGTGCCACGTTGGATCAACGATTCCCTCGGGCCGGCCCCACCTTGAATGATTGAGGACAGTTCCGTAGGTTGTTCTGAGTGAAATCAGATGGTGGCTTCTCACCAACTGCCTGAGCTGCGAACTTGGAAGACAACTGCTAGCAAGCTCATTTGAAAGGAAGACTTGTGCCCAGAATCTATCAACATCAGTTTTTCGTACCGGATAATGCCATTGACGAAAACGGACATGTGAATAACATTGAATATGTGAAGTGGATGCAGGACATCGCCGTGATGCATTCACAAGCGCAGGGCTTCGGCTCCAAAGAATACAAAGAGCTGGGAGTTACATGGGTGGTTCACTCACACAAAATTACGTACTCAAGTCCCGCCTTCACCGGCGATCAGATTACTGCGCTCACCTGGGTAGCAACCCTAGGACGCTCACAATCGCTGCGCAAGTACAAGTTCATCCGAGCCAAAGATTCAAAGACCCTCGCCACTGCGGAAACCAATTGGGTGTTCATCAACACTAAATCCAATCGGCCTTGTGCCATCCACGAAAGCGTGGCAAGCGCATTCCAACTGGTTCCAGAGAGCGAAGAGCCGTAGAAAGAGACTCTAAAGGGCACTCCCCCAGTCGGCTCATGAGTTTGAGAAATTGCTGGCGTACTTTCCTCCTTTCCCTTGCTTTGCTTCCTGGGTCAGTATTTCAACAAACTCACGAAAGGAAATCTTCTTTCTGGGTGAAACAGGCCTGAAACGAAACAACGCTCCAGCCCTTGAATTTTCCATTGATTGGGTTATATTGATGGGAGCATGCACAGACCCAAGCCATGAACCGAGAAATCATAGACCGCATTATCAACGAAATCCTACAGGAGAAACTCAAGGGAAAAGACGGCCACATTTGCTGCAAAGACGGCGTCTGCTCCGACAACCTCTGCGTGGTCCATAACAAGGAGGGTGTTCGCAACATTGTCGGCAACGGGGCTACGCGCATTACGGCAAGCGTTGGCATCGAAGCCGCCGGTGGCGTCGAATCCGACCTCGCTGGGATGATCGACCACACCCTCCTGAAGCCCGATGCGAGCAAGTCGGAGATCGAGAAACTCTGCGGTGAAGCCAAGAAGTACGGCTTTGCCAGTGTGTGTATCAACCCGAGCTACGTTCCGCTCTGCGCAAAACTTCTGAAGGGAACGGATGTAAAAGTATGTACCGTCATCGGCTTTCCGCTTGGTGCAACTTCAACGGCCTCCAAAGCATTCGAGACCGAGCAAGCTATCAGAGAGGGCGCGCAAGAAGTGGACATGGTAATGAATGTGGGAATGCTCAAGTCCGGCGAATATGATTATGTTGAACACGATATCTTCGCTGTGGTGAGCACTGCCCGGCGCTACCGGGTTCTCAGCAAAGTGATACTGGAGACAGGATTCCTCACCGATGAGGAGAAGATCAAGGCGTGCGTGCTTGCGAAGCGCGCAGGCGCCGATTTCGTGAAGACCTCAACTGGTTTTGGCAAAGGCGGAGCAACGATGGGCGATATCGCTTTGATGAGAAAAGTCGTGGGAAGTACAATGGGCGTGAAAGCCTCGGGCGGGGTCCGAAGTCGCGAGGATGCGCTTGCCATGGTCGCATCAGGGGCGGACAGAATCGGTGCAAGCGCCAGCGTGAAGATTGTGAGTGGGGAGACAGCGGAAGCAACGAAAGGATATTGAGTGCATCGGTTTTCTCCATATACTCTAATGCTATTTTTTGGCGCCTTCTGTGCCGGATGCGGGAGCTCGACCGACACTCAGGAAACGCAAACACTCCCACCTCCCCCACCTATTGTGAAGCAAACCCCGCCGAAGATGGAATTCGAGACGAAGACTGACACCGTTGCAATGGAGAAATCGCAACGTGATTCGGTTGGCGCCCGTCAATCCCGCGGGGTGCAGGTCAAGTACATGGTGCAGATTGGAGCGTTCAAGGATCCTCACTACGCAAGCGACGTGCAGAGCATCGCGAGAGAGCGATATCACATGCCCGCTCTGAACGACTACAACACGGGATTGGCTCTTTACCAGATTCGGATCGGGTTCTTCGAAACACGAGAAGACGCGTATGCGTTCCGGAAAAGAATGCTGCAAGAGCACCCCGGTGACTACAAGGATGCATGGGTCGTTCAGCTCAAAAGGTGATCATGGGAAAGCTGCTCCTGGCACTCGGCATAGTCTCGCTGACGAGTTGCGCTGCGACGAAGGAGTCGGAAGATGACTCTCAGAAACGCGACGTCCTCAAACAGTATGAGGCCACATTTCGCCCTTCGGACTACGATCAGCCCCTAAAGGATTTCTTCCCCGAGATCAAGAATCCGACCAGCAAAGATACCACTGCCGGTTCAATCAGTCTTAACCCGCAAGCTCTCGAACTCACACAAGGATACCGTGTCCAGATATTCGCAACAACGAACCATGATGAAGCTGAACAAATGAAGGCAACTGCGGAAACGCAGTTTCCCGAAGAGTGGTTCTACGTGGTGTACGATGCGCCGACCTACAAACTGCGCGCTGGGAACTTCCTGGAAAGATATGAAGCGGATCGCTTTGGCAAGTCGCTCGCCGAAAAGGGGTACAGAGACGCGTGGGTTGTGCCAGAAAAGGTGTTCAAAAACGCCCCCCCGCGCCCCCCGCAAGCACCTGATCAGCAGAAGTAATCCTACCGAATCTTCAACACAACTCCCTCAACACCCCATCGGGCTCGGACCTTTATCGTGTCAGAAGAAACGGCGAAATGCTCGGAGGGGACAAATGGATATGGCCTTCCGAACGAATAACTCCTTGAGCTATCAGCATCACGGAAACTTCTGAACGTGTAGTTCCCTTCGGGCAGCTGCTCCATCTTGAAGCTGCCTGGCTTGGAAAGGGAAATGGTTTTTTCCAATGGCACATTGGCATTGACACTCGTAACGATAACGTAGATCGGGCAACCTACGTCTTTCTTCACTTCATCAGCAACAACTCCCTCAACCGTACCAGTAGTGCGGAGATCGAGAGTCTGAAAGCGAACTGCCCACAGACTGTCCTTCCAACAGTTCTCTGTGTAATCACGTATCGAGTCCATCGCCATGCGAATCTGATACCACGCCCTGCTCTTCAAAGGTGATGCTGGCACGAGCTTCACGTCTGTCGCATTCAACCATCGCAGGCTCGACGGCACAACTGCTTTCGTGCTGTCATTCAATTGGATCGTGTTGTCGAGAGGACGATGAAGTACTGGTTCCGAGAAGGAGATTTCAAACTCCTGTTCCAAAGAAATTCCTCTCGTGCTATCACCGATCCCGAGAACGCTGGGGAATGCGCGAAGAGTATCTGGAACTCCAGTCGCAACAATCGTTGCAAACGAGTTCGCGGAATCAAGCAGGTTTCCGAGCCGATCAAAAACATGGTGGGCCGTAACACGGTAGGCAACTCCACTATCAGTCTTCGTCGCAGTGACCAGATCGACCAAGCTCGGTGTAGTTCTATTCAGACTGGAGACCAGAATGGTAACCGGCTTCAGAGTGAGAGTGTCGGCAATTGCGAATGATCCAGCCTCAAATGCGGGGGTATCGAGAGGCTCACTGAACCGCAACTGAATATGCCGGTTGTTTACTTCTTGAGCACTTGTCACAAACGGTTTTGTCGTATCCTCACGCGAGAGGCGATACCAGAGGTCGGTGACTTTCGGATGTTCATACGTTACAACAGTATCGCCAATAGTGACTCCGAACTGATCGGTCTCTTTGTCGTAGAGCAGATTCCTAAACTCATCCCGGACGGCAATGACCCTGTACCTCCCCAATGCAATATTCGAGAGAGCGAAGATCCCGTTCTTCCCTGTTTGCACAATGTAGTCGGGCTTCACCTTCGATGGATCAAGCGTATCGGGATCGTAGGAGCTCAGTGCGTACGCAAATATCATGACGCCTTCGGGTTTCTCATCAAACACTCGTCCGCTGATGGACCCCTGATCGATCGAGTCGCCCGTCGAGAATGCAAGAGTGTAACCTTTAGCCATGCGGTTGCGCGCTCGAATATCCAGCACGTCAGTCCCAATATTCACAACATACGTGGTGTTCTTCTTCAACTTTTGGGAGAAATTCACCTTGACATCAGTAGATCCCCAGTCAAACTCCAGATCGCCCACATACGGTGAGATGAAGATTGATTCCTCAACGGTACGGCGGTCCACATATTCGCTGAACTCAAGTTCAATGCTGTTGTCCTCAATGCGCACGGCATTGGAATCCGGCACTGTCCTGATTACTGTGGGCGGAATTGTATCCACTGGTCCTCCTCCCGGAGGAACCTGTCCGGCACATCCCACCCAAAAAAGTGCAGAAAACAGAAGGAAAGCGTACAGGAAACTCTTTTTTGCTGGCATGGAACCTTTTGGCGACGGGTGTGGTTTACTTAAATGAAAGCGGTTCAATATACTGAAATCAGCCCTCAAATTGAAAGCTTAGGGCTCCTCGGAATCAGTGAAGTTGGTTGAAGATCTCCAGTGATGATGGTGGGTGGTTGAGATTGATGGAGATTCCGGGAGAGCCCTTTTGATTTCGCTTCGACGAATCCAACCGAATTACCGAGCAGCAGGTCTCCCGTTCGTATCAGTCAATGAACCTGCCTCCCGGATGTTCCTCTCTCGCCTATACTGGCGCACATAGCGCATGTGTTCTGCATAGGTCGAAGTAAACCAGTGACCACCCTTGCCGTTAGCGACAAAGAAGAGATAGTTATGACGGGCAGGAAACAGCGCGGCCAGGATCGACGCCCTGCCCGGATTGTTGATCGGACCGGGAGGCAGCCCTCGGTACCGATACGTGTTATACGGGCTCTCTATCTGCAGGTCGGAATAGAGTATTCGTCGCGGGCCCCCATCTATGACATATCGCAGCGTTGGATCCGCTTCAAGCTTCATCCCCTTTCGTAGTCGGTTGTGATACACGCCTGAGATGACCGGCCGTTCTTCCTGCAACACCGCCTCCCCTTCAACGATGGAGGCGAGTGTCATCACTTGATTCGTCGTCCAATCCAAGCCATTTGCACGAGCCTGCAGTGAATCGGTGTAGAATCTCCGATACTCAGTAACAAGAGTAGTGATGAGCGCCTGTTCATCTGTTTGCCACTGGAATGTGTACGTATCCGGGAGCAGGTAGCCTTCGAGTGAATGAGCGTTTATGCCAAGAGAATGGACAAAGGACTCATCGTGCACAAGGGCCACGAATCGTGCGGAATCTATCCCAACGACGCGAGAAAGAATGTGCGCCTGGTG
>DPLS01000346.1:0-21958 GCA_003541875.1 Bacteroidota bacterium
CTCTCCATTCCTCCGGGTCCCCTCAGTGCCGCCGTAACGAAACACAGCGTCGGCCATGGGTTCCACGCGGGATTCACGATCGCGCTCGGCGGCGCAGCAATGGACATTGTGTACGTGCTGATCGCAGCATTTGCGTCGTCGGCTCTCGTGGTTGCGCTTGTCAGTCTGCTCACTGGAAGCGGCTGGCCTCCGCTTCTTTTTCAAGTTCTCTGCATTTTCATCCTGCTGGTCATGGGCATCCGCTACATCCGTCAGAAACATCATCCGGAGGTGGAGGAGAGAATTCTGAAGGCGGAACAGGCCCAGGAAGAGAAGGCGCGGAAACTCGGCTACAAGTCACCGTTTTTTATCGGAGTGCTCATTGCGGTAGCGAATCTTGCGGCGCCAACGTTTATACCATCAATGATCAGTGTGGTGAGCTACCTTCAGGCAAATAGCTGGCTGAGCGGCAATGCCGGTGACAATGTCGCATACGCCTTCGGATTCGGGATGGGCACCACCTGCTGGTTCGCGATCGTGGCTCGCATGCTCGTGAAGCACCGGGCGAAGTTCTCGCCCAACGTTCTTTCCACGATCTACAGGTTTGCCGGAGGAACGCTCATCTTGTGTGCGTGCGTCTTGACGTACCATGTCGTCATGTCGACCCAATGGTCCATGTTACGGTAGCGTATTCCCGATTCTTTGATTGACCAATCACATACTCTCAACACTCAGGGAACCTGACAATGACACTCCAGGAAATGAAGCTTCTCCATGCCTACAACTCATGGGCCGACAATCGTATCTTTGAGGCTCTGGCACAACTGCCGGCGGAACAATACCTGGCGGATATGAAAGGAAGTCACGGCGGCATCCACACAACACTCTCGCATCTTGTCGGAGCCGAAAAGATCTGGCTCGAGAGGTTCATGGGTGTGCCGACGGAGCCGTTCCTGGACGCAAAGTCGATTCCATCGCTCTCAGACCTGAAGAAGATCTGGGAGAAGATCGGGTACGATACGGCAAAATGGCTGGGAACGACCGGCGACAAGAAGCTTCAGGAAACATTCACGATGAAGAACATCAAGGGAGAAACGTCTACACAGATCTATTGGCAGGCGTTTCAACATCTGGTGAATCACTCGACCTATCATCGTGGACAGATCATTACCTTGCTTCGACAGATTGGAGTGAAACCACCCAGTACCGACTTGATTCTCTTCTATCGAGAGGCGGCAAAAGCAAAGTAGTATTCGAGAGAAGAGGATACGATGAGACACGGACTCCTCATCCTGAAACTCTTGGTGCTTGCGTACCTGGGCTATCTCGTCTACTTTTTCATAGCTACCGACGGCCCCGCAGTCACCGAGTACTCCCCACCCTTCTTTCTCTGGACGGTCGATACCATCAACCTCTTCATCCATGAGGCGGGACACTTCTTTCTCAAACCCTTTGGGATGTGGGTTCACATTGTTGGGGGATCTCTTGTTCAGTGTCTTCTCCCTCTGGCACTCACAATCACTGTCTGGCGACAGAACATCGCTCAGGTTCCCTACGCGGCGTTCTGGTTCGGGGAGAATCTGATCAACGTCAGCTACTATATCAAGGACGCTCCGTACAAACATCTCAAGCTCATCGCGGCGGGATTGATCCATGACTGGAATTGGCTGCTCTCAAACAATCTCGATGCGGCAGAGACAATCAGTTTGATTGTGTGGGTGTTGGGCGTGACTGCGTGTGTAGCAGCAGTTTTGTGTGGAGTTTTGCTGGCGGTGCGCAGCTTCAAAGAAGCGGCAATAGATATTGAGGAGGGCTGGCGCGATGCTTCGACATCCGAAGGTGAAAACTGAGAAGAGAGCGTGAAGTCAAGAATTGTTACAGCTGCTCCACAATCCCAGTTCCCATGCTGTCAATATTCCCCGCCTGGCAAAAATCTGTGCCTTTTGGGGCGATAACAGCAAAAATCTCTCCTTGAATCTCCCCCCCTGCTTGCGTATGTTATGCCCGCTCTACGCCCTTCCTGGTGGCAAGGATGTGAAGCTCTTTGAACCTCTCTGGATCGATTTCAGCAATTGCACATGGGTCTGTATCCACAACCGAATAAATGGCAGTGCGGACCGTTTGCTCTGAAGCATGGCCTGATCATGCTCGGCCGCATTGTGAACGAAAAGGAAGTTTCCCGTATCGCCGGAGCGCACTGGTGGAGCGGGACCGACGAGATCAAACTCTCCAACGCTGCCAAGGCATACGACTGTGAATTGAAGATGCTTCGCAGAAAGAATGCTCTGCGCGCGAGGCGGGAACTCCTCTTGGCACTGAAGCGAGGGCACCCGTGTATCCTCTGCGTCGATAACTGGAACCACTGGATCACCGTCGTGGGTGCAGAGCGAGGGAAATTCATCTACATCGACAGCCGCGAAGAACCCGTAGTGTGTGTAGCCGAATGGAAATCCCTCAAGCGCAGATGGATCTACCGTGAGGTGGATGAAGACGACCCGACACAGATCGAAACGCTGTTTGACCTGCACACTCTTGTGCCGAAGTTCCGTGTGAAGTCAAAGGCGCACTTTTCGCTGAAGAGCGCTCGCTACCTGCGTCGCCCCGAGAATCGGACCTTTGCCACACATTGGGACGAGTACTTCGACGACCTCTCGTACGTCTGCCACCCGCGAACACCTCTCAGCGAGAAAGTATTTCCGATGGGAGAATTACTCCGCCGTCATGGCACCATGATCCGTTCGCAGGTTGTGTTCTGGCACGGTAGCGTGAAGCCAAAGGAGCTTGACAAGATTCTCCGAGATCTCCAGTTTGTCGCTGCCACGTACGATTTCGTGGTCAGGCGGGATGATGAAAAACGCGCAATCGCCGCAATCAGTACAATGCTGACTCTTTGGGCATCGAGCAAGCGGGGGGTCGGCGCGGTATATGGGAACCGGTAGCCCACGATTCGTTCCGTCTAGAAAGGAATATTCTGGTGCGTTGTCCTGGACATTCTTGGTAACCATGAGCACAGCAAGACTCCTAACACTTCCACTTTGGTTCCCGCTCTGGCTGGTGTGGAACATCTTCGCGTTTCTTGGAAGAACGATCTGGCTCGTGCTAACTGTTTCCCTTAAACTGACAATCATACTTCTGGCCATCTTCGGACTCCTGGTCTGGGTGTGGTGGTAGCATTCTCCATCGCTCGATCAGATATCTCTCCCGGACATCATTGAACATTTTCCTTTCCAACTCAACAGACATTTTCGCCGGCGGCGAGGACTATGTACTTATCCTCGCGAAGTATCTGCAGCAGCGCGGCCATCGTGTCTGGGTCTCGGCAAACCCCGGCCATCTCCTTCTGAAGAAATGCACTGAGGCGGACATCGGCACGATTCCAATCACGTACACCGGTATGTCACGTGTGTTCAATGTTGCCGTTGAAGTACGGGGATATCTCCAAAGACTGTCAATCGATGTTATCCACAGCAACGCGAACTATGATCGGACGGTTGCAGGCATTGCAGTCGCCGGTTTGCGAACAAAACACGTCGCGAGTGTTCATAGCGCTCATTCCATCCAGCACAATATCACTCACTGGTTGCGCAACAGGTTCGGCACAGATCGCTTCATCGCCGATGCCGATGCAGTGAGAAACGTGCTTGTCGCAGAGGATAAAGTGAGAGCCGACCGTATCACCGTCATCCCTATTGGAGTCGAGAATTTCCCGAAGGATCAAGAGCGGACGTGGCGACAGCGCACCCGCTCATCGTGGGGTGTTGCTGAAGGAACCTGCGTGATCGGGAACGTTGCCAGGCTTGTTCCTTTTAAGGGACATCGCTATCTTATTGAGGCAATCGCTAACGTCGTAGAGGCTAGCCGTAGCGTGCTCTGCGTCGTTGTTGGCGATGGAGAGTTGCAGACTACGCTCCAAACACAAAGCAGGACGTTGGGTCTTGAACCGTACGTGCGCTTCCTGGGGTTTCAGGACAATCTCCACGAGTTGTATCCTGCGTTCGACATCTATTGCCACTCTTCACTGGAGCTGGAGGCAGAAGCCTTTCCTCTGGCAATTCTGCGGGCGCTTGCATCAGGGCTTCCTGTCGTGGCAACAAAGGTGGGGGGAATTGGGCAGATGATCGAGGAAGGAAGGACCGGATACCTGACGTTGCCAGAAGATGCGACTGCATTCGCTAAAGCGTTGCTGAGCGTCATGCATGATCCAGAGCTTCGCCGTTCAATGGGTCAGGCCTCATTTGAACTATTCACGAGGAACTTCCACGCTTCAGCAATGGCTGAGCGGGTAGAGCAAGTATACACAAATGTTCTGCAACACTGAGCAACTCTGAACGAGATTCCACGTACGTAAAAACAAATGAACATACCGTTCCACAAGCCATGGTATGACGAGAAGGATGAGCAAGCGCTCGTGGCGGCATTGCGTTCCGGGAGGTTAGTTGGGGATGGAGAAAATACGGAGCGTGCTTCTGAGCGATTGACGAAGATACTCGGCGTTAAGACCGCATTGCTCACCACATCATGTTCCCATGCCCTCGAACTGGCCATGATGGTGCTGCAACTCAAGCCTGGAGACGAAGTGGTAGTCCCCAGCTTTACATTTGTGTCGTCAACCAACTGCATTCTGCGTCAAGGAGCGACACCGGTATTCGCAGACATCATCCCTTCGACATTGACCCTTGACGTCGAAGATACTCGAAGGAGGATCACATCTCGCACAAAAGCGGTCCTGCCTGTTATCTACGCGGGGGTGGCTCCGGAGATGGACGAGCTGATGAGCCTTGCACACACGCACAAAATTGATCTCGTTGAGGATGCTGCACAGGCTCTCGGCGCGTACTACAAAGGCCGACCGCTTGGTACGGTCGGTGATATCGGTTGTTTCAGCTTCCATGAAACAAAGAACTTCTCGACCGGTGAAGGCGGGGCCTTTGTCACTGACAATGAAGAGTATGCAGAACGAGCTGAGATCATCCGGGAGAAAGGGACAAACCGAAAACAGTTCATGTTGCACCTTGTGGACAAGTATACCTGGGTTGATGTTGGCAGCAGTTTTCTTCCACCAGACCTGATTGGATCGTTGCTGTGCAGCCAACTTGACAAGATGGCTGAGGTGCAGTCGAAGCGGGAAGCAATCCACAATCGCTACATCGAGGGGCTGAAGACACTTGCAGACTCTGGCAGGCTGACACTCCCGACAATCCCCGGCCACTCACGTTCCAACTATCACATTTTCTATGTGCTCATGAAGGACGAGCAGACCCGTAATGCGTCCATCACCTTCTTCAAGGAGCGGCACATCGGAACGACATTCCACTATCTGCCGCTGCATCTTTCTCCATTTGGGCAAAACCTTGGAAAATACAAACCGGGGGACTTTCCTGTAACGGAATCAGTGAGCCGGCGCTTATTGCGTCTTCCGATCTATCCCGCACTGACTGAGCATGAACAATCCTATATTGTAGAAACGATGTATGCCTTCTTCAAGCAACATTAGCCCAGCCGACGTTCGGACAACTGCTACGCTGTTGCCAACACTCTTGCTCGCCTTTGTCCTTGCGCTCCCCTCCTGTTCGGGAAAACCGACGCCGCCAAAGCTTTCCTCGGCGGACAGCATGACGATCGTACAGGACAACCTGACCCACCGTGCCGAAGTAGACGGCTTCTTCCGGTATGATGAGAGTTCTCCATTCAGGAGAGATACAACCGTCGAGTTTCACGGCATCAAGTGGTTTCCTATCGACCCGCGGTTTCGAGGAGTCTCGCAACTTCACCGCTACGAGAATCCGGAGACCGTCATCATTTTGGGAACAAAAGGGGAAGAACGGAAGCAACTCCGCTATGGCTACTTCTCTGTCACCGTACCCGGTGAAAACGGGCTGCCCACCAACCTGAAGATGGATGTCTACAAGTTCACTCCCTATGACACAAAACGGTACGCGTTGTATAGAGACGCGCTGAGCGTCTGGTTTACCGACAAGACAACCGGGAACGAGACCTACGACGTAGGACGGTACGTGGAGGTTGGAAATGAAGACCCCAAGGCAGACCATGCGTACATCATCGACTTCAACAAAGCGTACAACCCGTATTGTGCATATAGCAAGTTGTTCTCCTGCGCCGTCCCCCGCAAAGAAGATCATCTCGACGTCGCCTTGCGTGTCGGAGAAATGAAGTATCACGAATAACCAAACGATCAACCATGAACAAATCTGTTATCACGGGCGCTGCGCTGATCACTATCGGCGGCATTTTCTTGTTACCGAATTTCACGGAACTTACACTGCGGGAGCTGTGGCCCGTGCTTATGCTCGGCCCGGGGATTCTCTTTTTTGTAAGTTACTTCTATGACAGGACGAGCTATGGACTGCTCATGCCTGGCACCATACTTACCCTCTATGGTTTACTCTTCTTGTATTGTAGTATTTTCGGATGGTACTGGATGCGCGATCTCTGGCCGATTTATCTTCTCGGACCCGGCATCGGATTCTTCCTGATGTACTACCTGGGGAAGAAAGAGACCGGACTGCTGGTAACCGGAGCCATCCTCACTTCTCTGGGAGTCATCTTCCTCTGCAGCGTTTCAGACTACGGATACCTCTGGCCTCTTGCTATCATTATCGCGGGCGTGCTTCTCATCTTCAAGAACAGGAAGAAGACTCCTGTCGCCTAACGCAGACGTAGGCGCTGCAATCAGCTTCTCGAATGCTGCCGGGATGGTACTGCAAGGCAACGTTGCACGGCACACCAGGATACGCAATACCGACGGCAACTTGCGACTGGCTATTCTCCACAACACTTGAGTTCACATGGACCAACATAAACTCTACCGGACAATCAGATCTCTTGCGGAACAGAAGTTCCGCACCGAGGACCAACTGCTCGGCTACATCCTCGAGAGCATCATCAACATCGAAGAAATCCCGATCAAGGGCGGGCGCATCTGGAAGCTTGAGTCGACCCCGGGCACGTATCGCGTCACCAAGCAGCACGGCGAGATGGAGCACATTAAGAGGAACTTCCGGCTCCGCATTCTTGATTACCCGATGTTCGTACAGCTTGCACGTAGAGGCGGTTCGACGCTGGGTGCTGAAACCCACAAGTACCTCCGGCAACGAGGCATAAAAACGTATGCTGCGACGGGGGTTGGCGAACTGGTGCGCTGGAAAGGGCATGACCTGTATCCCTACGTCATTGCCATTAACGGGGATTACCTCAAGAATGAAATGACGTATGCGCTCAACATTATCGGCAACGTGGTTACCAGCGCGCTCAAGAGCAGGAGGATTGAACACAAGGCTCAACAACTCGCCGAGGATCTCGACAAGGCACGCGAGATTCAGAAGAGCATCCTGCCAGAGCACGAGCTCCGCTTTCACAACTACGACCTCTACGGCGTGTCCCTTCCCGACCGGGTTGTGGGTGGTGACTTCTTCGATTACCTGCAGGCATCAGACGATAAGGACCGACTTGGCGTAGTAATCGGTGATGCCGCCAGCAAGGGGCTTTCCGCCGCTGCGCAAGCACTCTATGTGTCAGGCGCACTTCGCATGGGAATCGAATACCAGACAAAAATCGGAGCGTTCATCGGCAACATCAACAAGCTGGTGAACAAAACATTCTCAGCCGAGCACTTCATCTCCATGGTCTACGCAGAATTGACGAACTCGGACAACGGGCTGGTTTTCTATGTGAACGCCGGACATAACAACCCTATCTTGTTGCGGGCACACCCCGATGAGGTCGAAATGCTTTCTGCAACCGGTCAACTTCTGGGGCCGTTCCCCAACGAGAAATATGCAACCGAGTTCACGTTGATGAAAAAGGGGGACATCTTGCTGCTCCATACGGACGGGATTACAGATGCCTCCAATGAAAGCCGTGAAATGTACGGACAACAACGTCTCATCAAACAATTGCGCGAGCACCGGGGAAAATCTCCCCGCGAAATCTGTCAGATTATCCTTGAGGACGTGCAGAAATTCAACAAGCTGGTGGAATACTCCGACGATAAGACACTCGTGGTCATCAAGCGCACCAGGTAGACCTCAACCGGAGAGTTGGGGGAAAGATGGAGGATGAACCAGCGTCACCAGCTACTTTACAATGACGAGCTTCTTTGTCCCGGATGAACCCCGCCCCTCCGACAACTGAACGTTTGCTTGATAGAAGTACACCCCGCTCGACAGCCACTCAACACTCAGGAGTTCCTTCCGCGTGCCAGCATGTTGGAACCCATCTACAAGTACTCTTACCAATTCTCCGACCGAGTTATACAATGAAAGCGTCACGTTCGCATCGGACGGAAGCGCGTATGCTATTGTCGTCTGACCGTTGAAAGGATTGGGGTAATTCTGAAACAACAAGAACTCTGGTGGAGCTGATAGAGGTGAGCCGGCAGATTTCTCGGTGAACATTCTTGCCTGGTCCTGTAACACGGTGCAAACAGAACCAGACCCGGGGCATCTAATACCGTACCCATCGTTGTTTCCCCGAGCACCTTCAGAGAGTTGCCACACCAATGCCCCACCTCCACCATCAAGCAACACTGTCGTCAGCCAACTGTCATAGGTTGCCGGTTGATCCACAAGCACTCCAAATTCTCCGAGGACGAGCGGCTTCCCCGCTGTGGCTGCCATCCGGACGTGGTCACGAATCCAGATGTTGCCACCGTTGTTGTTCAGGCCCCATGATTGAGGATACATGTGAATACCGGCAAGATCGATATGCCGGAGTGCCAGATTCATCGTAAACGAAACGCCTGCCGTACCATCAACCAGCCACAACTGATTGTTGTATGCGGGGATTGAGTACCCGGTAACGGAATTATCGAACCCTTCCTCGCCTGTACCGACCAAATGGTTCGTGTCGAGCTGTTTGAGAAACAATGAAACGTCGTCCGCCCAACCTGAAACAATAACGCCTGACCGGTCTGAGGAGCGCGGTTCATTTGCAAGCTCCCACGCGAGAATCGTCGGCTCATTCCTATAGACAACACCGGTGAGGGTATTTACCCGACCGAGGATAACACTGACATACGATTTGTACCAATTCCTGATTGTCACATCGGTATAGAAATCATCGTGGCCGAACATGTCGCTCATCGCAACGCGATACAGCCGGCCACCAAGGCCGAGGACGGTTCTTTGTTGGTCGCTTTCCGTGAATCGGACTTCACTTGCAGACCGATTGTGGTCTCCTTGCGCCATCCGCCATCGAACGTCCTGGTTCATTCCGCCATAGTCGTCCCAATTGTTCACTAACGGGATCACGAGGCGGAGTCCGCTCTGTTTCGCTTGCCAGATCACGTAATCAAGTGCTCGCAACGCTGCTTCGTTAAAGCCGCCTGGTCTCCACTGAATGACCGCTGGATTGAGGGTGTCGCCCGAATCAAAGAACCCCCATGTTCTTATCACCGTCATTCCCAATTGCCGAGCCGTCGCAAACAGGTTCTTGACGAGGGTCGTATCTCCTCGCGCGGCTTCTTCCATCAAGTAGTAGGCATTGCCGCCAACGAAATAGAATGGGTGACCGTTGAGCTCCAGGTTCCCGCTGGTTTGTGTAACGAAAGGCGAAGGCTGCGAAAGGCCGGTGACTGTTGCCCACGCCCAGATCAAGACAACAATGTTGGATCGGTTACTGAACACTATCGTTTGTAGAGATACGCCGAATCGACAAGGCGCGCTTCCTTGCCCTCATGAACAGCCATTTTACCGACACTAAAAAGAGACGCACTCCCAAATTCGCCACGTTTGTTCAGGGCATAGAATTTCACATCGAAGTTTGGACGACCCCTGTCGTCTTTCAACCGTCGCATCCTATTGTGATCGACGATCCGCTGGCATGCCATCAAACACGCATCTTCCGGGGATTTCCCCTGCCGCATGTATTCAACAATCATCACGCTGCTGCAGTTGATGAGGTTTGCCTCCCCCCTACCGGTGGATCCTGCTGCTCCTATTTCATTATCCACAAACAACCCTGCCCCAAGAATCGGAGAGTCACCCACGCGACCTGAAATCTTGAATGCAAGACCACTCGTCGTCGTCACACAGGAGATATTCCCTTTGAGGTCAATTGCACTGCAGTGAATTGTGCCGTGATTCCTGTAGAACGGAGCGAACAGCCCACCGATGTCTTGCGTGTTTTCGTCGTGGGGCGGCAGCCAATCATCTTTTGTCGTCAGGTTTTCCTTCCACTTGAGCCATTCTTCACGAGCTTTGTCAGTGAGGAGATCATCCTCCTTGAATCCATGCGTCTTCGCAAACCGGAGCGCACCCTCACCAACGAGCAGCACATGATCCGACCTTTCCATAACCGTGCGTGCCACTCTGGACGGGTTTTTGATACTTCGAATGGCGGCAACAGCGCCGCCGCGGTGCGTTGGGCCGTGCATCACCGCAGCATCAAGCTCCACAACCCCATCCTCGTTCGGCAAGCCGCCGTAGCCAACGCTGGTATCATTCGGATCGTCTTCCACGATATTCACACCCGCAACAACTCCATCGAGAGCGTCGCCACCCGTCTGAATCACTTCCATCGCCTTTACCACTGCGTGCAACCCGTTGGCACTCGCTATGACAATTGGCGTTGGGGAGGGTTGCGCAGAAACTTGTTGCGCGAGCGATGACGGGAGTGTTGAAGAGATCAATGTGCCGGCGCCAATCGCCGACGCCTGTCTGATGAAGTCCCTGCGGCTGGATGGCATGCTGGTCTCGCCTGAAGTGTTCTTGTGGGTGGAATCCTTTGACGTGCACCTAGTGAAGCAAAAGTAGAGAATCTCCAAAAGAGAAGCAATTGCCGGGGCGATCTCTTGCCTGTGACAGAAAGGAGGGCTACATTAAAGGTGGTGATGAGAATGAAAAATCGATTCGACTATTTTCTGCTCAACAAGCCCTACGGAGTATTGTCTCAGTTTACGTCCGAGGCGGGACATCGTTCACTCAAGGACTTCGGACCTTTCCCGAAGCACGTGTATTCCGTTGGGCGTCTCGATGCAGATTCCGAAGGGCTTCTGCTCCTCACGAACGACAACAAGTTGAAACACGGGCTCACTACACCAGCATTCCGTCATGAGCGAACCTACCTTGTCCAGGTAGAAGGCATCCCCACCGAGTCATCTCTTCAGAAACTAAGAGAAGGAATCTCCATCAACGACCTCGTGACCCTTCCCGCCAAAGCACAGTTGTTGCACCTTGAGCCACTTCTCCCTCCGAGACCCATTGCGATCCGAATTCGGAAGAACATCCCTACAAGCTGGGTTGAGATAATATTGATGGAGGGACGAAACCGACAGATCCGCAAGATGACTGCCGCGGTTGGTCATCCTACCTTGCGCCTCGTCCGAACACACATCAGCTTTCTTTCTATTGACGGATTACTTCCCGGTGAGAGCAGAAGGTTGACCAACGGGGAAATCTCTCAACTCGCAGAAATCACTCAAGGGCCGGAGAAATAGCGAAGCCCTGATGAACAGGGCTTCGAGTTGTCATTCGGGCTTTGGGGGGGACGGGGGTGCACTGGGAACGTCAGGCGGGGCAGTGTCGTCTCTGAATACTGTGATTCCCCAGAACTCTTGATCCTCCGGTGGGTCAACATTCCAATCATTGTAGGAATGCGAATCGTCGCTTCGGTAGTGGAGCGTGTACTCGCCCTTGTCCAACACGATCGTGGTATTCACAACGCGGTTCTTTCTTCCCCCACCCGCGTGAAATGTCATCGAGGATTTCATTTCCCAAACGATCGAACCTGTCCGGACATCTTCGATCCACCCATAGTCGTACATCTCACGTTTCTCCCCCTCGCCAATTGCATAGATCCTCACGCGCGTTGTCTTGTCCATCTTGAAACGCTTTTCCTCGTCGGCATTGTCTCCCACGCGTGTAATTTGGGCCACGATGCTCTTATCACGCTGCTCAGCATACTTCCCCACTACAGAAGCGTTGAATTTATCTCCTACACCCATGAGTGTTATCCCATAGTGTTCGGGATCAAACGGAGGCTTGTCATTCCAATCGCCGAATGCATGCGAATCATCAGTGCTGTACGTGACGATATAACTGCCCTTGGGAACGGTGATCACTTCATCCACGTAGCGATTCTTCGACGCACCCCCTGCATACCGGGAGCGATCCACATCCATCACCCACACTTTATTCCGGGTCTTAGCGTCGACAACAACACCGTAGTCGGCCATCGACCGGCGGGAGTTGCCTCGCTCACCGAACCCATAGATACGGACCTTGGTGTCCTCCTTAAGCGTGAACCCTTCGGTGCGATGCTCGTTGTCCTTCATCTTGGTGAGGGCAAGGATGACATTCTGATCTTCTTGGTATTGATAGAGCTTGATCTTCTTTTTGTCTTGCTCGGTCTTTACCGATAGGGTAACGCCCCAGTTCATTGGATCGTACGGCGGCGATGAATTCCAATCAAGGGATGAATGGCTATCGTCAGATACGCAGTAGAGGACATAATCCCCCCTTGGAAGCACCACGTCGCCCGTGCATTCGATATTCTTATCGGCACCTCCCGCATGAGAGCTTCCCCGGAAATCCGTGTCCCACACATGCGCCCGACTGGTTGCATTCACGATCCAGGCATAATCATACATCTCATTTTCTCCTGCCGCTTCACCGAGCGCGTATACTTGCACTGTCGTTGGCTCTGTGACCGTGAATCCCTGTCTCACCAATTCGTCCTCACCTACGCCGGTGGCTTTCAAGACCACATTGGGCAATTCTTTGGGAACCGTGAACGTTCTCACGGTTCGAAAAGCAGACTCGTCTACCAATACCTCAATTCCCCATCGTTCACAACGCTCATCCCATTCCTTCTCAATGTCATCCGACCACCAGTTCTTGAAGAATCCGAAGAAGTCCTGGTCCTTCTTCTTCTTTCGCTCGCCAAAAAGTGGCTTCTCCCGGCGATCAATGTTGATATTGATGTGAGTAAAGGTTGTGTGATAGGCGTAGGTCGGGACCGCAAAATACACTTCATAGCTACCGGGATTGAGTGTCATCTTCTCATCGAATTCGCGATCACCCTTTGAGCGGGTCGTGTTGTCAATATCCATCATCCAAACCATCTTTCGCGTGTCGGCGTTGAGGATCCATCCATAGGCAAACATTTCGTTGGTCTTATACGTCCACCCGTAATCTCCACCTCCGCCCAGAGCTTTGACGTGGAATGTTGTTGGCTGGGAAATTTCGATTCCCGCCGACTTCAATTCCGTTTCACAGAAATTCTGCAATGAAAGGACGGACCTCTCGCCAGCATGTCCAAACGAGAGCCACAGGGGGATAAATGTGATGACTAGTGCTCGCAGGTTTGTCATAAGTAGCCCCCAACAGTCACACGTGATCGGAAAAAACTGGTTGTCTCAACTGTACTGTGTCCACGCCACATATTAATTACGCCGGACTTCCGCCCTTTGTTGCGCCGAGGGACTGAAAAGCTGGGCCGACTCCTTGGATTTCGCCCCATTTTCGGTTATTTTGGCTGATACCTATTGTCCTGGGTCCATTTCGGCAACTTATCTCGTGTCAGATGTCAGACCGAACGCCAGCGATCGTTGTTGAAGATCTCGTAAAGGTATACAAGGAGAAGTCCTCTTCGCCCGTACGTGCACTTGACGGGCTGAGTCTTCGCGTAAATGCGGGAGAGGTGTTTGGTTTGCTGGGACCCAACGGCGCGGGCAAGACAACTCTGCTGCGAATTCTGACCACGCTCACGCGACCCACCTCGGGACACGTGGAAGTTCTCGGGTATGATCTCATCGATCACGGTCTGGAAATCCGACGGAAGATCTGTGTTGTCCTTCAAGAGAACTCCGTTGAACTCTTTCTCTCTGTGTGGGACAATCTCCTCACCTATGCGCGGTTTCATTCAATCCCCACTCATGAACGGAAGGAACGCGCTCGGCGCGTCATCGAGCAGTTTGGCCTGGACGATGTTGCGAACCAGAAACTCATCGATCTCAGTGGTGGATTGAAGCGACGCGTCCAGGTTGCGAAGGTGTTCATGGTCGAGAAGCCGCTGGTGTTCCTGGACGAAGCCACCACAGGCATGGACCCGATCAACAAACGCGCAACACTGGATGCAATCCGCGAACAGTCAAGGCTTGGCCGGACCATTTTTCTTACAACGCACATTCTCCATGAGGCAGAGGAACTCTGTGACTCCATTGCAATCGTTAACAGGGGACGATGTGTGGCTCGTGGAGACCTGAACCAAATCAAGGCGCTCGTCGAACGGGTCTTCGACATCAGCATTACGTTCGATAGCATCTCTGACTCTTTGCTCAACGACCTCCAGTGCTTGCCGCTCATCAAATTTACCCGGAACAAGAATACCGTTGAGATGAGCGTGAAGGGAGAAGAGTTCGCGTCCCTCGAACTCCTGAGCACGATAGCAAAAGGGGCCACCGTGCAACACATCGAGGTTACGAGCGCAACCCTTGAGGATGTGTTCGTATCGTTGCTCGGAGGATCCAGGCAGTGAGAATGATCGTTGCGATCATGTATCGAGAGTTTCTTATCAGATCGACAAGCCTTACCTGGGCATTCTTCGACATGGTCATGCCACTTGTGTATTTGCTTGTGTTTGGAGTCGGCCTCGACAAGTCATTCGCTTCGGGCATTGAGGCCCACGGCACGATGCTCAGCTACAAAGCCTTCTTTCTTTCCGGCGTTCTCTCAATGGCAAGTTTCGGCATAGCCATCAACACCTCTTACGGCTTTTTTGTTGACAGAGACAACGGCTTGTTCTATGAGTTCCTTACCTACCCAATGACCCGGAGCCAGTTCCTCGTTGGGAAGATACTGTTCAACTGCTTGCTTTCCCTCGGTCAGTCAATAATCACTATCGGGTTTGGTGTTATACTGTTGGGCGTCGATCTCCGATGGGAGCACGCCCTCCTTATCATTTCGGGAATACTCTTCGGCACGGCGGGTTGGTTTTTCTTTCTCACGCCGTTTGCACTCCGCATCCGGAGGAACGACATGTTCAACACGTTCATCAATGTCGTCTATTTTGTGTTGATGTTCGCCAGCAGCCTGTTCTATCCCCTCGAGCAGCTTCCAGGGTGGCTTCGGACAGCAGCCTACGCCAATCCCCTTACCTGGCACACCGATGTGTTACGCTACGCGACCGTCTCCGTCGGACAACCGAATACTGTGATGATAGAGGCATTCGCGTTTCTGGCATTCATGTGTGCATCATTCTGGTTTTCAGTGCATACGCTACATCGAGGAGTTCTTAAGTAGCCGGACAACAAGAGGTGCGGTGTTGCACTTTTGGCTTTTTCTTGTATCATGTTGAAATTCCAGAAGACAGGGCACAACTTGCCAAGAGAGGTCTGACTAGATGAAGATAGTAAAGCGGATAGCATTGGTGATGGCCGGAGTATTCATCATTCTTCAGTTCATTCGTCCGACAAAGAACATTACGGATGGTCCCCCGACGAGCGACATCAGTACCAAATTGAACGTGCCGCCGGATGTGCTTGGCATGCTCCGCACCTCGTGTTATGATTGCCACAGCAATACCACACGCTATCCGTGGTACGCTGAAGTACAGCCTGTTGGCTGGCTCCTCAACTATGACATTCAGGGGGGAAAGCAACATCTCAATTTCTCCGAGTTCGCCACATATCCGCTCCGGCGACAATTTATCAAGTTCCAGCAGATTGGCGAACAAGTTGACGGCGAGGAAATGCCTCTGCCGAAGTACCTGGTCATGCACGCCGATGCAAGGCTTTCGCCCGAACAACGGGAACGGCTCGTTGCGTGGACGTATGCCATGACAGATTCAATGAAAGCGACGTATCCGCCAGACAGTCTCGCGAGGCGAAAGTAAAGGAATTCCAACCGATGGCAACGGAAATCCGATCTCATTGAATCTTTGTTCCGCTATCCGTATGTTGTGGCACTTTTGTTACCGCTTCACCTCATCCAAAGCTGCTATTGATTCTGGAGCCTTAAGGAATGCAAGAGTACCTTGATCTCGTCGAGCGGGTCCTCATCAACGGCACGTACAAGAGCAACCGCACCGGTGTCGACACTCTCTCCTGTTTCGCCGAGCACTACACAGTTGACCTGAGCAAGGGGTACCCTCTCCTTACCACGAAGAAGGTCAACTTCAGGGCGATGTTGTATGAAGTGCTCTGGTATCTTTCGGGAGAAGACCACATCCGCAACTTGCGTCAGCACACGAAGATTTGGGATGCATGGGCGGATGAGAACGGCAATCTGGATACAGCATACGGTCGCTACTGGCGACGATTCCCCAGCGCTCAGATGAATCCCGAAACAGGAAAGTACGAGGTGGTTGAGGTCGATCAGATTGGCAAGATCATCGAACTCCTCAAGACCGATCCGAACTCGCGACGAATGGTGGTGACAGCCTGGGAGCCGGGCAATGCCTGGAACAGCAAGCTTCCTCCCTGCCACTACACGTTTGCGTTCAATGTACAAGGGAAGAGACTCAGCTGTCACCTGACGCAACGGTCGGGAGATATTGCACTTGGCATTCCCTTCAACCTCGCCTGCTATTCTCTTCTCACACAGATGCTGGCACAAGAAGCTGGTTTGGAGCTTGGATTTTTCAGCCACACCATCGTTGATGCCCACATTTATGTGGACCACATCGACGGGTTGAAGGAACAACTCAAGCGCGTTCCAAAACCGCTCCCCCGTCTGGAAATTGCGCGCAAGCCAATTGACCAATTGCAATTTGATGACTTCACTCTCGTCGGCTATGAGTTCTATGAACCGATCAAGTTCGAGGTCGCCGTGTAGTAGAAACGTTCAGTTGAACATCTCTACGAAGGACCCCAACCAATGAGAATTGCCATTATCGCCGCCATCGGCAAGAACCGCGTCATCGGCAAAGACGGGAAACTCCCCTGGCACATTTCCGATGACCTGAAACGCTTCAAGCGTCTTACCGTCGGACAAGCCGTGTTGATGGGAAGAAAGACGTGGGAGTCACTCGGTCAACCTCTGCCCAACCGCCGGAACATCGTCATCACCTCATCACCAATAAAAGACGTGGAGTGTTACCCGTCAATAAATTCTGCCCTTGATGCCCTGAAGGATCAAGCGAAAGTGTTTATCATCGGTGGGGCACAAGTCTACGCCGCGCTATTCGACCAGGCAGATGAGTTGTACTTGACGTTTGTGGATCAAGAGATGGAGGGCGACGCCTACTTCCCTCCATTTGAGGATGTCCTGCAACGACACTTCAAGGTCATCACTCGGGAGAAGCACGCCGGATATGAATTTCTGGATTACGTCCGAACCACTTAAAAACGAAAACGCCCCGCAATCGCAGGGCGTTTCCATTGGTTCCCTCTAGAAATAAACTACTTCATCAAAATCAGCTTCCTCGTTTGCACAAATTCTCCGGCTTGGATCCGGTAGAGATAGACTCCGCTCGCCAAGCCGTTCCCGTTGAACGCCACATCATGGTAACCGGCTTCACGTTCACCTTCGTCGACGACGGCTACGCTTTGACCAAGCATGTTAAACACGGTCAGCGTCACGTGCGACTTGTGCGGCAGTCCATACGTGATGGACGTTGAGGGGTTGAAGGGGTTGGGATAGTTCTGATCAAGACTGAATGCAGACGGGATACCTTGGTGTTCTGTGACGTCGTCCATTGGAGGTATAAATGCCCACTTCGGAGACCAGAGACTTGTACCTCCCCCATTCTTTGCACGCACTCGCCAATAGAACCAGGTGTTCGCTACGCCTGTCACCGATCGTAGTGTGTCGGTAATCGTTGAATCATCAATGACGATTGAACTGAATAAGGAATCCTGCGCCACCTGTAACTCATACGTTGCCGATGAAACAACTGTGTTCCATCGCAGTGTCACCGGAACGAAAACAGGGGAACCATTCGGGGGCGACACGAGCGTCGGTGTTGCCAGCGTGGATCCTATCGTTGTGCTTCCCTGCTTGATGATGATGTCGTTGTTCGGATCGAACGTCAGCGCCGTTGGCTGACGCCCGAACCGAAACGCGAACACCTGATTGTTGACACTGTTCATCATCCGGAACGTGGTATCAGCCCCACTCGTGAACGAGATTCTCAGTGTAAGTGGCATTGGAAAGAAGCCGGTGTTGGTTTGGGTCTGCGACGCTCTGAATGCAACCTGCCATTGGCCGCCTCCCAGATTCGTGAAGTTGTACGAGTTCGCGTACGTTGGATGATTAGCCTGATACACCCACGCGAAGAACCAGCTCATATCCTGTCCTGCCACTTGACTGATCTTTGTGATAAAGTCGGCCGTGACGGCGTTCCCAAATTTGAAGTTGACCACGTCGGTCGCATACGATTTCAGCGCGGCAAAGAACAGTGAATCCCCAAGCGAGTAGCGCAACATATGAAGTACCGCCGAGCCCCTTGCATAGGTGATAGCATAGTTGAAGAGCGTGTTGTTGTCCGGCGTTGTCACGGCCCATGATGGGTTGTACATCGGCCAGCCAGGATTACCGGAGAGGTAGTCATTGGCGTCGTTGACAACATCACTCTTGTACAGCGTGTAGCCACCCGTATATTCATGCCACAACGCCTCCGTGTAGGTTGCAAACCCTTCATTCAGCCAGATATCAGCCCACGTCCCGCACGTAATCATGTCGCCGAACCACTGATGGGCATACTCGTGGGAGACGTAGTACTCCTGCCAACAGCTGGAACACAGACTTGTGAGAGTCTGATTCTCCATGCCACCCCAGGTGAATCCAGCCCCCGATGGAATGGCCGCAAATCCATTCTTCTCAAATGGATGTTCAACAAACAGAGTGGAGTACCGAGTTGTCATGGGGAGGATTATTTGTTCCATGGCAGTCGGAGGTGTGCCGATATTGTAGTAGAACCGAATCGGTATGCTGTCGTTCGGACTCAATATCTTATGCCAGTACAAAATATCCAGGCCGTAGTTGACCTTTCCCGTCATCACCATCAGGTAGGTCGAAATGGGATCGCGGCTCACCCAGTGGAACCACGTGGTGTCTCCAACAGTTGTCGAATCCGCAAGCCTCCCGTTAGATCCCAGCTTGACAGTGGCCGGAGTCTTCGCCGTCAAATCCAGGGTGGCCTTGTCGGACGGTTTGTCCCAGCACGGGAACCACTTGCGTGCTCCTTCAGGCTCGCAGTCTGTGAAGACCATCCCACTACTAACATAGAATGCGTTATCGGAAACATTGTTGTGCCTGTAGAATATCTTAACGGCCGTAGTCTCGCCAACAGCATAGATTCTGTTCAGGTTGATGGTAAGAATGTTTGACGCATGCGTGAATGACGTCCCCGCCAGCTTCACCGAATCAATCGTCAGCGACGTGTTCACCGCATTGAGCGTAATGCTGCTCAGCGCCGTATCCACCCGGAACCTCATTTCGTTGGTTGCACTGAACGACTTTGGATACGGAGAAAGAAAGCAATTGCGGATATCCACGTCCAGCTTGTAGTTGAGGACATTGAACGAGTGTCTGGGTGTGTTTGGGGAATCATTGAGATACGGCGTGTACGGAGCCATCGATTTCTTCGATGAACACTCCCGCGACCCACGTTGGGTGTTGTCCTGTGCCAGAACAACGCTCGAGATCAGCAGTGATGTCCAAATGCAGAGTAGCAAAAGTCGATTCATGTCCACCATCCTTATGATTAAGTGATCAAACCGTTAGGGCAAAATCAGAGTGTTTCTATTCCAGCAATACAAACTTCCTGGTCTGCACGAAATGCCCAGCCGTCATCCTGTAGAAGTAGGTCCCGCTTGACAGTTGGTAGTCCCACGCGGAGAACACAACGGTATGCTCGCCGGGTTCAACGATGCGGTCAACCAATGTTGTAATCTCTCGCCCCAGCGCATCAAACACTTTGAGCGTCACGTGCTCACGAGATGCAACATCAAACCTGATCATTGTCGAAGGATTGAAGGGATTCGGATAACTCTGCTGAAGGGCAAATGAAGAAGCATACCCGACTCCTTCCGGAACACTAACTGCGGTCGAGTCATTCACGATTGCTGTCCACACACTTAACGCACTTCCATCCAATCGCATCCAGATAGGACAGATCTTTCTGTGGTATGCCGCAATTCCCGTGTAGTCACCAAAGAACACTGTAGAGGACGGTGTGAATGATGATTGACTCACCTTGAAATTCGAAAACGTCGCCCCCCCATCCGTGGAGCGCGCCAGGTAAACGTCTGTGGCGTTGCTCTGCGTGCCTCGCCTATCATAGAAGACGACATACACATAGCCTGTCACCTGGTCCAGCGCCATCCATGAGAAGAACTGCTGTGCCGCCGTGAGATCGTTGTTCACCATCTGCGCCGGTGACCATGTGGTTCCCCCATCAGTGGACTTCGAAAGAAACACGTCGGTGTTGCTGGTTCCATTCCGTTGGTCAGACCAGTTGATATAGATCGTGCCTCTGTACGGAGAATTGCTTACATCGCAAACGGTGATCGGCATTCCATTGCACCGGTAGATTCCGGGTATCATGAAGTCCCAACCGCCCGGCTGATCGGACACGAATACGTCGCGTCCCCAGGTAACGCCGCCATCAGTGGACTTGTCGAACAGGATGCCCAGTGGTCCCGACCACGAAGTGTACACCTCCCCATTTGGACCAACTGCCGGCACTGCCCCTTCAACCGTATTGTCTTCGTCAATGCAATCACCCGCACGTTCGCTCACGCGCACGGGGGTGCTCCATGTCGTGCCAGCATCCGTCGAACGAGAGGAGAGGATCCGGCTGCTATCGGTGGAAGCGGCGCTTCCGTAGTAGTCAAATTCAGTCCACGCAACATAGAGATTATTCCGATAGGACGAATTCGTCATGTCGGCAACAAGCCATTCCTTATCCTGATTCTTCCGTGGCGGGCTGAATCCGATACTTGCGCCCACAGTCCAGTTGATACCCCCGTTCGTGGATTTCTGGACAACAATTCTATCGATCCAATATCCCGGAGAAGGCGGATTGGAAAGATGGCCGAAGAACAAATTGCCAAGCGCGTCATAAACCAAACACGGGTCGCCATACACGCCATAGAGCGAAGAGGTGAGTCTTCCCTGTGTCCAATTGAGACCGCCGTTTGTGGAATAGTAGTAGTAGTCGATGTTCGCCCCGGCGGCAAGATTCGATGGATTTGTTGGATTGATGGCGATGCTCACTTCTTCGGGAGTGTTCGATCCCACGGCACTCACCCGAACGTTCTGGTATTGAGTTAACGCTGTTTCAGAACATAGGAGTGACAGGAGAACCACCAAAGTGAGGAGACGGGAGAAATATGGTCGTGTCATCGGCATGTCAGTATGAATCCGAGTCGTCCAAAAAGGAAATGCCTCTCACCTGCTGTGTCCCAGAGTGGAGAGGCTATAGAATGAACCGGCTGCGCTACGTGCGAGACCCTTACAATGCTACTTAAAGTGTAGCACTCTTCACCGAGAAAGTCAACACTGTCCCTTTGAGATAGCGGCGCTTTTCCCTATCTTTCTCTCATGAAACATGTTGCCGTAGGCATGATCATGAATAGCGGACATGTGCTCGTCTGCCAACGCAAACGCAATGGAAGCTTTCCCTTGAAGTGGGAATTTCCTGGTGGGAAGTTAGAGAACGGCGAGGCCGCCGAAGCCGCGTTGGTCCGAGAACTTCGAGAGGAACTGGGAATTGATGCAGTAGTGGAAAGAGAGTTCCACAATCAGGAATGGAACTATCGTGACAACGCTGTTGGGCCGGCGAAAGATGCTACATACAGAGTCTTCTACTTTCTAATTCGATCCTTCACGGGCGAGCCGGTGAATCACGCCTTCGAACAGATCAAGTGGGTGACGCCCAAGGAACTCGAGACTATGGATATACTGGCGGGAAACAGAGAAGCCGTGAAGATTCTTGTTGCCAATGTTAAAGAAGAATAGACTTTCGAACCTTGCACGCGGGATGAAAACATGGCGGCCTCTTTCTCCCCGCCGCC
>DPLS01000346.1:22236-32821 GCA_003541875.1 Bacteroidota bacterium
CGAACCGTCCTGCGGTGGTATCGGCAGCAAGGCCGAACTCTTCCCTGGCGAAACATCACCAATCCGTATCGTATTCTGGTATCAGAAATCATGCTGCAGCAGACTCAGGTGAGCCGAGTGCTTGTGAAGTACCCGGAGTTCCTGCGTCGCTTTCCGTCGATCAGAAAACTCGCAGCAGCATGGCAAAAAGATGTCGTCATTGCCTGGCGGGGAATGGGCTACAACAATCGGGCGGTACGACTGCATCGTTTGGCACAGGAGGTTGTGAACAAACACAACGGAGTGCTCCCGGATACCTATGAGACCCTGGCCCAGCTTCCGGGAGTTGGCAGATACACGGCGAACGCACTTCTTGTTTCGGCATTCCGACGAGACGTACCCATTGTCGATGTGAACGTGCGGCGGGTCCTCTCCCGAATCTTCTGGCGGATGAAAAGCACATTAGAAACGAGATCCGAAGAGGAAATCTGGGAATTGGCCGGGAGGTTGTTGCCATCACGGAACGCCTATGCATGGAACCAGGCATTGATGGATCTCGGAGCAATGGTGTGCACTGCCCGCACTCCCCGGTGCGACGTGTGTCCTGCTGCGGCCCTGTGTGCATCCAGAAAGACAGCAAGGCAAGCCAGACCTTCGCCCACCAAACGAGAACCTGCGAAAGATGGTATCCCAAACCGGATCTATCGGGGGAGAATCATCGAGGCGCTCAGAAGGCAGAATGGGCAAAGGAGGATTGGGTTGGACTTGCTGGGTCGGGCAATCCATCCGCAGTATTCTCCAAAGCACCGACCATGGCTTGACTCGCTAATGGTCGGACTTGAGAAAGATGGACTGATACGACGTTCGAGAATTGAAAGATGGGGCAAGCAACGAATAGCTCTCGCGTAAGAACCCATGCCTATGTTGGCGTCGCGGAACTTCAATCCGACTTCCTGCTTCAGAAGAACGCCATCCTCCAACGACTTGAGGAGTTCGCCAGCGTAAAGCCCGCGGAATATTTCTACGAGCTTGCCTATTGCCTGCTTACGCCACAATCCAGTGCAATAAATGCGGACAGGGCTGTTGAGAAACTGAAGGCAGCCGGATTTCCCGCACGTGAAATGGAACCGGCGGAGTTCTTACGACAGACGGACTCCTACGTTCGTTTCCACAACACCAAGGGGAGACGTTTGAAGGAGGCAAAGGAGAAGTTTCCGGAAATTGCTTCTCGCTTGCGCGATGGACGATCAGGCGCGGATCTCCGTGAGTGGCTTGTGCGGAACGTGAAGGGATTGGGATGGAAGGAAGCTTCTCATTTCCTGAGAAACATCGGACACAGAGATCTCGCGATTCTTGACCGGCACATCCTAAGAAATCTGAAACGGCACGGAGTCATTCACTCTCTCCCAACGACGTTGACACCGCGCAGATACTTGAGCATTGAACAGAAGTTTCTGGAGTTCTCACGGTTTGTCACCATTGCAATGGATGAGCTTGATCTCCTCTTCTGGAGTCGGGAGACGGGAGAAATCCTCAAGTGAATTCACTCAACGAAGCGCACAAAGAACCATGAAATACACTGTCATTGGAGCGGGGATGATGGGAAGCGCCGCAGCTTACGATCTGGCAACGTCTTCCCCAAACGATGAGATTATTCTTGCGGACATAGATCTTCAACGGGCAACCAATGCCGCAACAGCCATAGGCCCGAACGTAACCCCAAAAAGACTGGACGTGAACATCCAGAACGATCTCCTCGAGACTATCGATGGGAGCAACGCTGTGATCAGCGCCGTTTCCTACTCCGTGAACTGCCAAATTACGGCGGCGGCAATTCAAGCGGGTGTGCATGTTTGCGATATGGGAGGGAATGATGACGTCGTAGCCAAACAGCTGACACTTGACGCGGGTGCAAAGCAGAAAGACATCACCGTCGTCCCGAATTGCGGGCTTGCACCCGGACTCATCAACATTCTGGCGATGGAAGGGCTGAATGAATTCGATGTGGCTCATGCCATCCAACTCCGGGTGGGTGGGTTGCCGCAGCATCCTCGGCCTCCACTGTTCTATCAGATTGTGTTTTCTGTCGAGGGCTTGATCAACGAGTATGTAGAGAAAGCAAGCGTGATCAGAAACGGCACCCTTATGCAGGTTGACTCGTTGACGGACATTGAGGAAATCGAGTTCGACAAGCTTGGCACGCTCGAAGCGTTCAACACCTCCGGAGGTATTTCAACACTCACAGAACTGCTGCGAGGGCGCGTGAAGAATCTCGATTACAAGACTATTCGCTACAAGGGACATTGCGAGAAGTTTAAGACCCTGCTCGACCTTGGCTTCGCCACGAATGAACCAATCATGGTTGGCGGCAGCGTGAAGACACACCGCGAATTCTTTGCCGAGCTCCTGCGCAAAAAGCTTGACTATGGCGACAAGGATCTTATTGTTGCACGGGCAACAATCACCGGAAGCCGGCGCGGCACGGAGAAAGTGCTTGTGTATGAGTTTGTGGATTATTATGATGATGCCACAAGGATGACCGCAATGATGCGGACAACAGCATTCCCGACCGCCATCATCGCCCAGATGCTTGCACACGGCACAATCAGCGCACGCGGCGTATTGCCTCCAGAAGTATGTGTGCCCGGAGATGCGATGATCGCAGAGCTTGGCAAGCGCAACATCAAGATAGTCAAACGAACCACTGAACCGAGGAATTAATCATGCACCCACTCACGATTCAAATCATCACGCGTGACAGTGTGCTGCAAAAAGAGATACAACAGCAGTACGTTATTCAAACAAAACATCCGCGATGGGAGCTGCTGAAGATATTTTTCCACGCGTTCGTTCACCTGAAGTTCCGATGAGACATTCACCTTTTATCGTTTTGACTTTTGCATTTTAACTTTTGATTTTCTCCCTATGGCAGACACCAGCTCGTTCGATATCGTATCCGAAGTCAACATGCAGGAAGTTGACAATGCTCTGAACCAGGCGCGGAAAGAGATTGTGCAACGGTATGACTTCAAGGGTTCCAAGAGCTCCATTGACTTGAATCAGAAAGAAAAGACGCTTACCCTCGTCTCCGACGACGATTTCAAGCTCAAGGCCGTTGTTGATATTCTGCAGACGAAACTCATCAAGCGCGGCGTCCCGATCAAGGCATTGGACTACGGCACGGTCGAGCCTGCCGCAAACAGTACTGTCCGACAGATCATCAAGCTGATGGTGGGGATCGACAAGGACAACGCAAGGCTGCTTGTGAAGATGATCAAGGATACCAAGCTGCGGGTGCAGGCCCAAATCATGGAGGATCAGGTGCGCGTCACCGGTAAGAACAAAGACGACCTACAGGCAATCATCAAGATGCTGCGCGAGGCCGACTTGCGCTTTGCTGTGCAGTTCACCAACTACCGATAAATGAAGCGCGCTGTAGTCCAGATCCTGAGCTCAGGGCCTAGGGCTCGGCGAACACGGTGGGTAGTGCTCCTCCTGCCGTATCTCCTTTGTGCCCAGACGAACACTGTCCGGGTTGAGTTCGACAATGGATCACGCCCCACGCCAATCGGTGTTTTCGCGAGGCAGGGAGTTCTGTACGCGTCACTCACCGATATCGCAACCGCACTCTCCATTACCACCTTTGAGAGCCAGGGTGCCAGGAAACTGGAACTGAAAGGCACGACATACAGACTCGTGGCGACAGCAGGAAACTCGTTTGTTACAATCATCGGCCAGACTGGCAAGCGGTCAATCTTCCAGCTACAGAACGAGGTTGTCAATGCCGCCGGCACGAACTTCGTTCCGCTTGTCTCTTTCCTTCCTCTCTTTCGCATTGCACTGGGTTGCCCGGCAACTTATGACGCCGAGAAAGAGGTTCTCCGGCTCTCGCCGACCAGCGCTGTCAAAGGCTACGACTTCACAACTTTGAAGCTGGAAGTCAAATCCAACGGGATGTTGATACGCATTCCAACGGTCCGAACGCTACACGAGTTCGAGAGTTGGCTGAAACAAGATGGCTGGCTCTACGTCACCATCGCTGACGCCAAAGCAGATATCGAGGCGATCAACAAGATCAAGCCGATCGGTTTGGTCAAGAAGATCGTCGCCATTCAGTCGCCCACATCGGTCCAGTTGACCTTCAAGATCTCCGGGAAGATTGCATCGTCTGAGATTATCAAGGATGAATCGTCAAACGACATCCTTATCTCGTTGCGTACTCCGGGATCGGAGGAGAAGCTGTTGCTGGAAAAGAAGCAACGCGAGGTGCAGACCGACCTGGAGAACCAACGCAAGCGATGGGAGCTCGATGTTATCGTGCTCGATGCCGGACATGGCGGAAGAGATTATGGCGCCCTCGGTGTCACAAAAGTCAAAGAAAAGGATGTCACCCTTGGGATCACACTACAACTCGGAAAGCTTTTGGAGAAGAACCTCAAAGGCGTGAAAGTTGTCTACACTCGAAAAGATGATTCCTTCATCGAACTGCATCGCCGTGGTCAGATCGCCAATGAAGCCGATGGCAAGCTGTTTATCAGCATTCACTGCAACTCGCTACGCAAGAAGCCAAGCCCAACCAGCGGATTTGAGGTGTACCTCCTTCGACCCGGAAGGACGGAGGACGCCATCGAGATCGCCGAGCGCGAAAACGCCGTGATCGAACTAGAGGAGGGCTACGAACAGCGGTACCAGAAACTGACGGAAGAGAATTTCATTCTCGTGGCAATGGCACAGAGCGCACACGTGAAAGCAAGCGAGTACTTCGCAGACATTGCCCAGCAAGAGCTTGAAGAGAACACGAACATCCAAAACCGTGGCGTAAAGCAGGCCGGCTTCCTGGTGCTCGTCGGAGCGTCCATGCCCAATGTCCTTGTTGAAACCGCATACCTCTCCAACCGCGATGACGAGCGGTATCTCAAGAGCGAATCCGGACAGCATAAGATAGCGGAAGCGCTCTTCAAGGCCATCAAGAAATACAAAGAGGAGTACCAAAAACTTCTGCTCGAAGGAAGGGATGTCGGGGAGAACATCCGCTGACTCGATGGGGCCTGCAGTCAAAACGGATGTTCAAATGAAAGATAGAGAAACATCCCCGCACGTCGCGCCCCCTCACTGAAAACAATGGGAACCGCTATCCCTGGCACGATCTGCAGTTGATCAACATCGATCGCGTACCGCATCCCCGGACTGAGAATTGTTACCGTCGTCCCCTCAATGTCCCCAGTCGTGCCTATCTCACCAAGGAAGTTCTCGACTGCTTCCAGCATGATATTCAAATTGGCCGAAACAAGAACGATCACGCTTCCGCCGACATTTATGAATGTTAGCGTTCTCTTCACTTCAGCACCAGCAGCGTTCGTCGCTTTTACTCCGGGCATCATGGTCGCTCCCACATTCGCGTGCGCAACCAAATGTTCGGCCAGTCTTTTGCTCGCAGGCAGGTTTACTTGCGCACCAACTACTCCCCTCCCAAGGACTTTGCCGAAAGAACCTGTTGGCAACACTATTGAAACTCTTGGCGCTAATGCCGCCCAATCATCGCTCGAACAAAGCTGATACCGGTAGTTGACAAGCACATCGCCGATGCCCGAGAAGGTGTTGCTATTCAGTAAATAATACGGGACCGTGAAGCTGAATTGGTGATCCTGAGAACCGACAGGCCATTCCTGTGTAAAGCCAAGGATAACTTCCTTCTGGGGCGGGCCGAAGAACGTTCCGCTGAAAATGTGTTGGACAACGCCGGGCCCTTGGTTGTACGCTTCTTCAATGAAGAATGAGTTGTCTTCAATCGCATCGGAGAATTCATCCCCTGGGCCTGGCTCGCCGGGTTGCAGCACCTGCGTGTGCGCGACCTGCAACAATAGTAGGGACAGCAATGCACTGCTCTTCTCGATTCGTGTGATCATGGGATTTCTTCTATTGAACAACCAGAACCGGGATTGTCAGCGCGTGCCGCACGTGCGAGATCGAGGCGCCAAAGAGAATGTCCTTCAGCCCCCGATGTCCATGCCCCCCCATGATAAGAAGGTCTATCGCGCTATCCAATGAGAGTTTGACGATCTGATCCGGCACCCGGCCAAACCCAAGCATTGGATGAACAATAAGCCCCGAAGATCGTAGTTGTTCCGCAACCCGTTCAAGATGTTCCTGGTCTCGTCGTGCCTCGTCATCAAACGCCAGTTTACCGTAGAGTTGTCCGCTCACGCCTTCAACCACATGGAACAGGAAGACTTCTGCGTTATGGAGTTTTGCCAGCGTATGCGCGTGCGAGAGGACTTTCTCATCCATCACACCGTAGTCAAGCGCCACGCCGACTTTCGTGTACTGCTGCGGTGCAAGAGCAATCGTCTCAGGCGGAATCGGAATCGCCCTGCGCTTGCGACGCCACCGCTCCGGCAAAGAAATATAGAGAATCAATATGGCACACCCCAGCACAAACGGGACGGCTATGAGCCAGAGCCAGACAGCGTATTCGCCAGCAGCCTGAGACCACTCAATCATTTTGTCCAAGATGAGATTTCCATTCAACACGATGATAATGAACGCCACGGTCCACGCGAGAATCTTCACCCAGAGCTTGTTTGCGAACAACCCCATCCTCTCTTTATTGCCCGTGAACTTGATGAGCGGAATAACAGCAAAAGGCAGCTGTAGACTGAGAATGACCTGACTGAGAATAAGCAAATCGTATGAACCTTGCTCGCCCTTCACCGCAATAACAATCACAGCGGGAACAATCGCAATCAGACGTGTAATCAGCCTTCGTAGCACAGGCCGAAGCTTTATCTGCAGGAATCCCTCCATGACAATCTGACCCGCAAGTGTGCCGGTGAGAGTCGAGCTTTGGCCCGCGCAAATCAGCGCAACAGCAAAGAGGGTGCTCGCGATCGTCGTGCCAAGCAGCGGCGTCAGAAGCTGGTGCGCCTGCTGAATCTCTTTCACCACCACACCATTCGTGAAGAAGACCGACGCAGCCACGATGAGGATGGCTGCGTTAACAAAGAAGGCCGCATTTAGCGCTACTGCCGTATCCACGAAGTTGTACTTGCAAGCAATTCGCTTTCCTTCATCCGATTGGTCGACTTCCCTTGTTTGCACGAGAGCCGAGTGAAGATACAGATTGTGGGGCATGACCGTTGCACCGAGAATCCCAACGGCAACGTACAGACTTTCTGAAGTCAGGTGAGGAACAAATCCCGTAACGACATCCGTCCATACCGGCTGCGCAAGAAACACTTCAATCCCGAAGCATATGCCGATCGTGGAGACGAACATCAGGATGAACGCCTCCATCTTCCTGATGCCGAAGTTCTGAATGACAAGGAACAACATTGTGTCGAAGCCGGTAATGATAACACCGTACAGAAGCGGAACTTTGAAGAGGAGATTGAGCCCGATGGCTGTCCCGAGCACTTCAGCAAGGTCACATGCGGCGATTGCAGCTTCGCAGAGTATCCACAGGATAAACACCACCGGTTTCGGGTAGCTTTCCCGGCACGCCTGCGCAAGATCGCGCCCCGACGCAATACCCATCCGCGCCGAAAGGGTCTGGAGCAAGACTGCCATCAGGTTCGACATCAGCAGCACCCAAATGAGTTGGTAACCGAACCGGGCTCCCCCTTCCAGGTCCGTTGCCCAGTTGCCCGGATCCATGTAGCCGACACTCACAAGATACGCTGGGCCTGCGAACGCGAACATTCTTTTCAGCAAGCCCACATTGCTCGGGATTGCTACTGAGCGATGGACTTCGGAAAGCGACGCAGGTGAATACTCTTTATTCCAATTCACGCCGATGCCCTTCTCCCTGCTGTGTGTGCGATACAGAAATAATCCTAGCCAACGATTTGCCCCTCTAATCTTTTGCAGCAAATTTCCAGCATATAATTTATCCTAATCCACGCGAATGTCAAGTTGTGAAGAACCTGATTGACGAACCGATCCCAAACGAAAGAACCTCATACATTGCTGCATGGGGTTCCCCACTATAGGTATGGCGTAACTGCTACCTCAAGAATAGAAGCTTCTCGCTTGCAACCGGGGCAACCGTCGTACGATGGTTGCATCTGTTCCCTCTCAGTTATGTCAACAAAGAGAACCTATTTCTTACCCTGCAATCTCTCCAATTGCTTCTTGAGCCTCTCGTCTTTTGGATTGAGTTTGATTGCCTGTTGGTAGTTCTCAATTGCAGCCTCGACTTTTCCCTGGTCCTCATAGATACTCGCGAGATGCACATAGGAAAAGGCAAACGCAGGGTACATCTCGATGTTCAGGTTCAACACCTGGATTGCAGCAGATGTTTTGGTTGTATCTTCCATGATCTTGTCTGCCAGCCGGAGCAACGTTCCTTCCTTGAAATTGAACGTGAACCCTCCGTAGAATTGCTCCCTCAGAGCCCGGTATTGATTGATAGTGGAATCTATGCCGTGATGGTTGAATGTGTTTTTCAGCTTGTCCTCCAACAGGATCGGGACCGCATTTCCGCGATGACAGGTTATGCACGATACTTCCAGCGAGGTAGCACTGTGACCGGGGAGCTCGGAGAGGTATTGAGTGTTGATGGCCTTCATCATCTTCAACATGGTGCGGGCTTTGTCCTTCTCCGGTTTGTTGTCCGAAGGGAAATCAAACTCGCTCCAGTCCTTTCCCTCTTCACCGACGTGACAGTACAGGCACTTTACGCCGAGCGCGCTTGTAAAGCTAAACATCGTCCGCTGCAGTTCTTTAGCGGTGGTTGCTGCTGGCAAAACAGTCAGATTCTTTGGTTGGTCCGGCCACCGCCATTGCTGTGCAACAAGCGATGAAGAAAATATGGCCAGTGTTAACGCAGCAACAAGTAGTCCTCTCATGAGACCCTTCCTATGGTATTATGGTGGTGAGGTTGATTATCCACGCCTTGCTAGTATCAGGTAGCTGTACTTACCAACGTTGCCAGATCGCTCTACGTTCCAGCCATTTAACTTCAGAGTTTCTGCGACTGTCTTTGCTGAGATTCGATGGTCAATTGGCGGACCCGGCGGTTGCTGGACATTCGGTCGCCAATCGAGAATTGCCATTCGCCCACTCTTCCGGAGGATACGAGCCGCCTCTTTTAGCACGAGAGCATGGTCATCAACTTCGTGCCATACGTTGGCCAGAAACACGAGGTCTGCACACACCGAAGGAAGTGTTGTATGCGTTGCCGTTCCATGAATCAATGAGATGTTTGTTGGTGCGTTGGGTTCCAATAATTTCTTGCCCAGCAGGTCGAGCATTCCTGTCTGGAAGTCCACTGCATGCACTTTGCCATCACTCCCAACGGCTCGTGCAATCGGCAACGTGAAATAGCCCGTCCCGGCTCCAATATCTGCCACCGACATTCCGGATTGGATTTCGAGTGAGGTGATTACTTCATTCGGTGGCAACCACTTCGGCCGCTCCGGATCTTCGAGCTTATATGCGTCTGCTACAGAGAATGTGCGTTCATTCATGATTGTTTGATTACATACTTTCTCGAACCGTTATGTAGATCTATGTTTGCCGTGGCTACGGACGAGGATCATTGTCACGGCACGTCGGCACTTTTAAGATACAGTTTTTCCACTTTCTTTCTCGCCCACGGTGTCTTGCGGAGAAACTTCAGGCTTGACGAGATGCTTGGGTGATCAGTGAAGCAGCGGACTCTAATCCTACGTCCCATCTCTTCCCAGCCATACCGCTCAATCAAATGTTTCAGGATCGTCTCCAGAGTCTTCCCATGCAATGGATTATTTGGCTGCGGTTGATTCATTGCTTCCGCGTCATCTTGATTCTCTTTGGTTTGGTCTCCGCAGTTGAAGTGATGGTGTTTGCCAGGTTCAGATTAGTCTGCAGGTTATTCATGATTGCACGGACGGCTGCCAAGTGCGCTTCATCCTGGACTGTTTTAAGAGGATCCCGTTTAATGTGCTTCCGTTTTTCTGAGACGAGAAATCTCAATTCTTCCTCGACGATGGCAAGACTCGCAATGGCTGTTTTGGCGTCCCGGATATATTGCTGCCTACCGGCTTTGCCCACCCGAAGGTACTTGTCAAAATCGAACAACTTCTGGTATGCGGTTATCTGCTGCCGATAGGTCTCAATAACGAAGGACCGATCACGGAAGTGTAACTTACTCATCTGCGGTTACCTGAGTAAAATGACTGGGGAAAGTTCTTTTCTTCTAACGCCGGATCGATCATATTCGCCTCGGCGTACGCCAGCTCCGTCAGGAGCTGAATGTTTGTCGCAACGGTCATCACAACGTCATCTGTGAACTCCGCAGGAGTTCAACCGACATGTTGATCAATCCATTCAAAAAGGTATCGCGCATCGAAAGCAACGGCAAACTCCCTCAGCATCGCTTCGTATTCGTCCTTGAACGTTCGCCGACGATGGTGCTCTTCCTGGTTCAAGATGTATCTGACAACACGCGGCTTTGGCAGGGTGGCGGCAAACTTCTCCAACGAACCGGCAGCAACAGCGTCACGCCCGAAGAGATGGAAAATGCGGGCGAACTTCTCTTCATTTGCGTAGTTCGTGTAATGGAACACTTCGATCTTCCGGTCGAGGGCAGTGTCCATATTGGGAGTGTAGCGACAATCAAGAACGT
>DPLS01000248.1 GCA_003541875.1 Bacteroidota bacterium
AATCCGTAAATATCATACCGGATGCCCGCGCCAAAAGTCCAGAAGTTTCGATTGCCAAAGCTCGGATCTTCAAAGAAATGTCCCACACGCAACGCGATCAATCTCGGACTACCATACCAGTACTCGACGCCCATGGAGGTATTGATCTTACGTAGACCGCTCCCGTCACTCCACGCTGTGAAAATTGCTTTGTAGAACGGATCAACCGAAGCAGGTTGAATAATCGTTTTCACTGGCGTCCCACTCGACGAGTCAATGACGCTAATTTCCGCATAACGCCTCACAAGCAGTCTGCTGAAGTCCAGCGAGAACGTCATCGAATTGTATTCGTCATCCAGAAGCTTGAACCCGAGACCAAGACGGAGATTCTGCGGCAACGGATCGGCCTGTGCGGCATCAATATATGTCACCTTGGGACCCATATTGCTGAGGTTGAGTCCTGCGCTGAAAGAATTGCCGATATCCCCGAGTAGCGGAATCTCAAGTTCTGTGGGTCGATACATCACCGCGACATCAACGCTGACGGTGCTGGCAACGCCACTCCCCTGTTCGTTTTCCGTGCCAATCGGAGACAATGCGCTGTGGATGTATCGGACGTTCAAGCCCAGGGCAAAGTCATCGAAGACTTTTGTCGCATAACCAGCAGTGACCGCGAATTCAAACGCCTTGAACCGACCAATCTCCGTAGGACCACTGGAGCCTGTGCGAATGAACTCACCCAGGTTCAGGTACGTCACACTCGCGCCAATCGTTCCTCCGATATCCTCGATGTCCTGGCAATAGTTCAGGTAGTCATAGAATAGATCCGACTGATGGAATTGCGGCAGCCAGTTTGCATGCGTGATGCTAATCTCCTGTCCTTTGAGGAATGCCAATCCCGCCGGATTCCAGTATATGGCCGACGCATCATCAACTGTTCCTGTTCCAGCTTCACCGATCCCGCTCGCACGTGAATTCGGTGAAATCAACAGAAAGGGAACTGCTGATTCGCCTTGTGCCTGAAGCACCTGAGGAACAACCAGCATCACAATTGCGCACCATGTTCTCCACGATGCAAATTCTGTTACTACTTTTCTCATGACAGTACTGCCTCCTCGCTGAACTTGCTTCTCAATTAACCTGAAATACTTTCTTGTCTACCATTCATGGATACTCGTGCCCGCTATTTCAACACCGACAGTTTTCCCAGAACCTCGCTCCCGAATCGACCATCGGCCGTTCTGACAATCACCTTGTAAAGGTACACACCATTTGCAAGGATGTCACCATCCCTGTCTCGCCCATCCCACGGGATTCTCACAAAGGGCTCACCCGGAGAAGTAACGTCGAGAGTTTGAATAAGCCGGCCGGCGAGCGTGTAGATTTTCACCGTGACGTTGAGCGGAGCCAGAAGATTCTGTCTGAATGTGAACGATGTGCCATTGGCGAAGGGGTTCGGATAGTTAAAGACATCAGATATCTTCAACTGGTCAGTCGAACTTACATCAAAGAATGTCTCGCTGCTGGCTGCGTTGTTGTGCGTATCCCACGCCCGCACACGGATGCTGTTCCTGCCAAGTGGTAACCCTTCCAACGCGTATCGCACCTGCCCCCGTTGATAGTCGTCGGGCAGACTTGAATAGTGGTCAGTAATATCTTTGCTCTGCGAACTCCCGTTGAGCCACGCTTCGATGCGGTGCCCGATCCCTGAAACTGACGTGTTGATTCCGTTCGAGTCCGCGAGATCAACAATCAATGTCGGCTTCTCGCGAACCACGTCACCCGAACGGAAGCTGGGACTATCAAGATAAAGAGTCAGAGTGGGGGCTGTTGAATCAGGCGCCGCACTTTCCGTTCCACCAATCCGCACCTTGTTGGTGAAACTGGCACCCTCCACGCTCTGTAACGAGTCAACATAGTACGCAACGAGTCGGCCCTTGCTGGTCGAATCGGCATACAGAATATCTTTCGGAACGATGAACGTCGCTGTGAACTTTCCCCCAGCAACGGTATTCTGCCCCCGATAGATGGTCCCTCCAGATCCCAAGTACTGCCAGTTGACACCCGGTGAAAAGTTGACGATGGTAATGGAGCGGGATGCATCGTTCACGGTGAGCAAGATCTTACCTCTCGCCGTTGAGTCAGTCTGGTTGTTCAGGCCACGAACCGTGCCCTTCATCGTCACTTTTGCCAACGCCTTCAATTGGATTGGCGTTTGACGGGGAGAACCTTCAACGGTGTCAACCGGCTCATGGTTAATCGTATCGATTGAAGCAAAGCCACGGGGATACTGCAGCAACATCGTGGGATCACCCATGAAGAAGTACTTCTGGTCGTTAACAACGTTGCTACCGGTGGATTTGAAGAGAAAAATAGCCGTCGCAGGTCGCTCAACGACCAGCCTCCCAAACTGATCCCGTCTGAACATATTGCGAAATATCTGTTGGTGGAGATATGCATTCTCATACGAGTAGACCTTCCGCGACGCTGACACGACGCCGATGGCTCCACCGTCCGGTTTGTTGACTAATAGCTCGCTTCCTGAGTAGCGGGTTGGGTCATCAAACTGGGAGAAGTTGCATGTAGCAAGGAAAAATACGGAGAGCTTGCTCGGATTCGCCAACTGAGGAAGTGAAGTCTGGACATTGAAGATGTTTTCATGAGCCCACAACACGGGGTTTCCGTGCCCGGTATAGTTGGTAATAAGCACCCCGTCATTGACCTGGTCGATGATTGATTGGTACGCCCCGGGTTTCCGGCGTCCCTGCGCAGTCCAAACGGTTGGGTACTCCGCAATATAGATCTTTCGTTTCTCAAATTCATCAGGCGTGAAGTTCGTAGCAAGAACCTCTGCCTGTTCACTGTGCAACGTTCCGTCGTCTCCTTCACTCGTCCAACCATCATCTCCCACGAAGAGCATTCTCATCTTCCACGAATCGCGGACGGAGTTTTCCTCGTAGCGCTGCAGCTTTGTGACAAAAGCATCAGCCTCGGCGGATGTCCGGGCATTTATTCTTCCGCTGGCAAGCGACGGAGCTGCAGAAGGAGGATTGAACATTGCAAAGAAATCATCGCTCGCATAGCTGTCAACTCCGTCAAGCGATACATCACTCTCCCAGGTCGGGACAAAACTCGTGCGAGGGTTCGCCTTGTAGTTGTACGAGCCCTGTCCGAGGAACAACACAAATCGCGGCGGAAGGATCCAGTTGGTACTGGCATATTTGAGAAAGTCGCGAATTGCCCCAACATCAGGCAGGCCGCCGCTAAACTCGTTATAGATTTTGTTGACGTCAAGAACCACGCACCTGAGATTGCCGTGGGCAGGTTGCTCCCGATAGTCTTTCAATCTATTGGCTGGCGTTGCAAACTCCCGGCTTGGTCACATAATTGAAACGGCCCGCGGAGCTTACGTC
>DPLS01000247.1:0-207 GCA_003541875.1 Bacteroidota bacterium
CACGGCGCAAGCAGATACATCGGTTGATTGCAAAGATGCCCACGCTTGCGGCATTCGCGTATCGCCACAGTGTCGGGCGACCGTATGTGTATCCAGACAACAATCTGAGCTATACGGCAAATTTCATGAGCATGCTCTGGAAAATGACAGAGCCGCAGTTCCAGGCAAATCCCATTCTTGCCAAGGCGCTCGACGTGCTGTTCATCC
>DPLS01000247.1:440-4784 GCA_003541875.1 Bacteroidota bacterium
CGCTCGACGTGCTGTTCATCCTGCATGCAGACCATGAACAAAACTGCAGTGCGAGTGCGATGCGTGGCATTGGGAGCTCGCACGTCGATCCCTATTCTGCCATTGCTGGTGCAGCTGCCGCGTTGTATGGCCCGCTGCACGGTGGAGCGAATGAGGAGGTGCTTCACATGCTCGATGCGATCGGGACGAAGGCAAACGTTCCGGCGTTCATCAAGGAGGTGAAAGTGGGGAAGGGGCGCCTGATGGGGTTCGGGCACCGCGTGTACAAGAACTATGACCCGCGTGCGAAGGTTATCAAACGACTTGCCGACGAAGTTTTCGAGGTGACACGTCGTAATCCTAAACTCGATATCGCGTTGGAGCTGGAACGTATTGCTCTTGAAGACGAGTATTTTGTGAAACGCAAGTTGTATCCGAACGTTGATTTCTATTCGGGTCTCATCTATCAGGCGATGGGATTCCCGGTTGAGATGTTTCCGGTGTTGTTCTCCATTCCCCGCACTGTTGGGTGGATTGCACAGTGGGAAGAGATGCTGAACGACCCTGATCAGAAGATTGCACGCCCTCGACAAATCTACCTCGGCCTAGGTCAGCGTGAGTATGTTGCCATGATCAAACGAAGTTGAGGATCGTATGGTCACCATCTTCCACCATTTGAACGGCGAGATCAAGAAGCTCTCCATCAAGGAGTTCAGCCAGGTGTGCAGGCAGCCCGAAGGAGCAGTGTGGGTTGATCTGGAGAACCCATCGGATGCGGAAGAGGAGACGCTGCTTGTGTCACTGTTGGATATTCACCCCCTGGCAATTGAGGATTCCCAACATGGGAGAGATGAGGAGGGGCATCTCCCGAAAGTTGAAGACTTCGGCGACTACCTGTTCATCATTTTCAATCCAATCGAGCGGAAGGATGGGGAGTCGGAAGTTCGGGCACAAGAGAAACTTGATATCCGAACCTCGCAGCTCAGCGCGTTTTTGTTCAAGCGAATGCTTGTCACTCACCACTACAAACCGTTGCGGTCAATTACTTATGCTGCACAGATGTGTGGCAAGAATCCCCAGACGCTTGGACGAGGGCCCGACTTTCTCTTCCATCTCATTATCGACGATATCGTCGATAACTATACTCCCATACTTGATGCGATGGACGAGGCCATTGATTCGATGGAGGATGAGGTTTTCGAGAAACCCAGTCAGCGATGTATGATCCGGATCTTGCAGTTGAAGAAGGACATTTTGACGATACGACGCATCGCGGTGTATCAACGAGAGATGCTGAATAGGTTGTCGAGAGGTGAATTCGGTCTCATTACTCGGGATGAGATGATCTACTACCGTAATGTGTATGATCACCTCGTCCGGATGACCGACCTCGCAGAGTCGTATCGTGACATGGTGTTGGGGCTGTTGGATGCGTATCTTTCTGTCACTTCCAATAAGCTGAATCAAGTAATGAAGGTTCTTACTATCATCTCCACAATATTCCTCCCCCTTAGCGTCATCACGGGGTTCTTCGGGATGAACTTCGAGCACATCCCAGGTCTTCACTGGGAGTATGGGCACACTGCTGCAACTCTTTTCATGATCGTTGTTGCAGCGGGAATGTTGTGGGTCTTCAAACGCAACAAATGGATGTGAGATGTGAAGCGTGGACGTCGGGGACTCACCCTGAATCATGAGCTTGCAGACTGGATGTCATAGTCCCTTGTTGCTTCAGATTGTTGTGTCGAGGTACATCAGTTCCCACCCCAGTTTCCTCTCTTAGTGACGACACTCCGGGTCGACTTGCTGGGTCTCATTTTGGGGCGAGAGCATGGGACTGATATAGGGGATCCCAAGATTGAGTCCGCGCAGAATAATGAGCACCGCGATGAGAAATGTGAGGACGGGAGTGACGACGGAGAGTTTTCTTCTGACGCCGAGGTTAACGAACGTGCCTGCCACTGAAGCGGCGAACATCGCTGGTACTGTGCCAGCACCAAATCCTGCCATGAATGATGCAGCAAGAATGGGGTGTCCCGTGGTTGCCGCACCAGCCAGGCCAACATATACAAATCCACAAGGCAACAGTCCGTTGAGGATGCCAATCAGGAAGAGCGTTGAAGGAAGTCGACGCTCGAGCAGTGATCCCATTGTTTGTTGAACGAACTTTGTGAGTCGGGTGAAACGCGCCAGCGAAGACGAGAAACGATGAATGAGTGTTGGCAGAAAAAGAGTGAGAAGGATTGCAAGTCCGGCCCCAACTGACAATGTCTGCTGCCATCCCGCGAGCGAAATGAATCTTCCAACGAAGCCAACAACGAGACCGAGAAGACTGTAGGTGACAATGCGTCCGAGATTGTAGAGCAGCCGACCCCCATAGAATGCTGTCCTGCTCCCGGTGTTGGAGAACGGAAGCGCCAGTGCGAGTGGACCGCACATTCCTATGCAGTGCAAACTGCCGAGGAAGCCGATAGTCAATCCAGCGAGGAACTCCATCTCCCCATCTCCATATTCCCGAGTACTCTTTGAATGGCCTGCAGCAGCTGTCCAGTCTATGGAAGCACAGCTGCCTGTTCGGTGTAGTATTCGAGCCCGTTTGCCTTCCAGTTTACCTTCACTTGCCATAGCCCGTGTAAGAGGGAGGAGGTAGGTATACGTTGACGGGCAGTCGTGTCGAGTGAGATGTCGAAGGAGGCATCCTTGTGCTTGTCATCAGCTCGATAGAGCGTAATTCTGCCAGCGATGTCGGCAGGGACAAACTCCTTTGGGAACTGAAGAATCAATTCCGTCGGCTGAACTGAGACTGACAGTTTCTCTCTCAGGTTTCTGCTGTTTTCGAGAGCTGTGATCCTGTCCTGATAATGAATGCCCTGGTCATAGTACTTCTCTGAAACCAGGTCGATCTGCTGCGACATGGATAGGTAGACCAGTGCCAGAATGCCGGCGATAAAAGCACCGTAAGCAACAAGGAGACCGATACCCCACATGGATTTGTTTCGTGTCCCTTTTGCCATCTCACATCTCTTTCTGTTTCCTCTTGACTGGGCCGAGGAAACTTGTCTTGATCACGTCCACTTGCTTGTCCTTATTGAATACGCCGATGGTGATAGCGGTGCTCATCATTCTGATATCGTCGCGCTTCAACAGCACCATCAGCTTTCCTTCGAGCGTTGCCTGTGACTGGACGGTTAGTGCCTCTCCGACCAATTGAATTTCGCCCGTTGGCTCCTGCAGTTTCAGGGTAAGAGGGGCAGCATTGAAGGTTTTATTGAGCACCTTCAAGTCGTACACATTGCTGATTCTATCATTTGGCATTTCCTGATAGAACATTCCCGGTGTCCGCAGGATCGTCACATCAAGTTCCGTGCGTGTCGCAATGAAGTAGACAACCACCAAAATCAGCACAGTGAGCACTGAAGTGTAGCCGAAGATCCGCGGGGTCCAGCGGAATCCTGTTCGGTTGAGGATGTTGTTTGCCGAATCGTAGCGGATGAGCCCACGAGGCTTCTTGATCTTGTCCATGACCTCGTCGCATGCATCAATACATGCAGTGCAGTTCACGCACTCGAGCTGTGTGCCGTTGCGAATGTCGATTCCTGTGGGGCAAACGTCAACACACAGGTTGCAGGCGATACAATCACCATTTGTTCGTTCCTCCCCTCGCTGTAGCTTGCCCCGCGGCTCGCCACGCACCTGGTCATAAGCGATGACAATCGAGTTCTTATCAAGCAACACTCCTTGTAACCGGCCGTATGGGCAGACGAGTATGCATGCCTGCTCACGGAACCATGAGAATATCCAGTAGAACAACCCGGTGAAGCCGAGCATAGCAGTTAGACCACCAAAGTGCTGCGAGGGTGGATCGGTCATGATTTTCCATAAATCATCGACTCCGACAATCCACGTGAGTAGCATGTTGCCAACGAGAAACGAAAGCACGAAGTAGATAACGTACTTTGTTCCTTTTCTTAGAACCTTCCCGCCCGTCCACGGGGAATCGTTCAGTTGCAGCTGCTTCTTGTGGTCGCCCTCGATCCAGTAATCGATTCTCCGAAATACCATCTCCATGAACACGGTTTGTGGACACACCCATCCACAGAACAGACGACCGAAGACGACCGTGAAGAGAATGATGAAGACGACGGTCGTGATAAGCATCAGGCCGAAGAGGAAAAAGTCGTGTGGGCCGAATATCTGGCCGAACAGGATGAACTTCCGGTGTGGGATGTCGAAGAGGAACAGAGGGTGCCCCTCAATCTTGATGAAGGGCGCACCAAAGAGGACGGCCAGCAGAACCAGGCTAAGGACGGACCGCCATTGATAGAATCGTCCATTCGGCTGCTTCGGGAAGATCCACTTTCGTTT
>DPLS01000344.1:0-2821 GCA_003541875.1 Bacteroidota bacterium
GCTGAAGGGAAAACAGCGAAGGCCTGCTCGGACATCGTTCGGTTGTTCACCGGCTTTACGGAAACTGAAGTCCAACAAATCGCACGCGCAACGACAAAGAAGGAAATGGAATCTCCGCGAGGAGAGTGGACGCTGGGACGACATCGACTCCCCAAGGGTATTCGCTTCATCAGGGAATCACTCGAACTTCTCACAGAGCTGCGGAAACGAGATTTTGACATCTGGGTTGTTTCAGGCAGCAACCAATGGAGTGTCGAGGCGGTGTGCGAGCAGATCGGCATCCCGTCCGATCATGTCCTCGGCATCGACCTCATCAGGAAGGATGGAGCGTTCACCTCTATCGTCAAACAGCCTGTGCCTGTACTTGATGGAAAAGTCGAGGCGCTGCGGCAACACACGCGGCGCGCGCCGACGATCGTGGTGAGTGACTCGACCTACGACATCCCACTTTTCAAATACTCTGCAGACCTGAAAGTCCTCGTCAAGTCCAGGAATGGTCAGGACTTCTTCCAAGCTGCAAACATCATACGCGATGAGAGCTGGATGGTGATCGAATCTCCAACGCTCATAGAGAAACCGGAAGACTGATGCCCGATGCAGCCGTTACAGTAATTGGTGGAGGAGTCGTTGGGCTGGCCATTGCAGCCGAACTCTCCACAACACACTCTCCTCTCCTTCTTGTTGAACGACGTGAGAAATATGGACAGGAGACTTCGAGCCGCAACAGCGAAGTCATTCACGCGGGGCTGTACTATCCACACAACTCACTCAGAGCAAGACTCTGTGTTGAAGGTCGGGAGCTTCTCTACGATATTTGCGAGCAGCACACCATTCCTTACAAGCGCATTACGAAAGTCATTACCGCCACGAAGCAGGACGAAGTGCCACCACTTGAGCAACTCTATCAGCACGGGCTTCGAAACGGCGTTCCTCTGCAACTTCTCAACGAGCGGCAGGTTCATGCCCTTGAACCCCACATTGCATCAGTGGCCGGCATTCTCTCTCCATCAACGGGAATTATCAGTGCACATGGACTGATGGACTACTTCTGTCATAGAGCAGAAGAACACGGTGCTCAGATACAGACCCACTGTGAGGCTGTGGGAATTGAAAAGCGAAACGGAGATTTTCGGATTACGATTAAGGAGAGGAGCGGGGTTTCGAGTTTCACATCTGAGCGAGTGATCAACGCTGCCGGACTTGAGTGTGATACGATTTCAAAGCTGGCGGGGATTGACATTGACGCGTGCGGATACCGGCTGCACTACTACAAGGGAAGCTATTTCGCATTGCCAAGCAGCTACAAGAATTACATCTCACGTCTTGTCTATCCAGTTCCGCCCAAGGATACACTCGGAGTGCATGCCCTTCTCGACCTTGGAGGACGTATCAAATTCGGCCCTGACCTGGAATATCTCGCAGACCGAACACTTGACTACAAGGTGGATGAGAACAAACGTCACGCCTTCGCGGCCTCTGTCAGAAGAATACTGCCGATGGTGAAGGATGAAGACTTGACCCCGGATATGAGCGGTATTCGTCCGCGTCTCCCACTGGAGAATGGGCAGATACACGACTTCATCATCCGAGAGGAAACCGACAAGGGCTTGCTAGGTTTCATCAATCTCATGGGAATTGAATCGCCCGGACTGACCGCATCCCCCGCCATCGCCAAATACGTTCGGCAGTTGCTTGGTCCCTGAACCGAAATCCACCATCTACAAGCTCAAACCCAAATTACTGGAGCCAAACAAGCTCCAAATCCGCAAACCCCAATCCCTGCCTGCCGGCAGGCAGGCGAAATCCCAAATCCTCCCTATTCACTTCCGCTCGTAGTAGCCAGTCACCGCCAACTCCGCAATCACTTTCCCTTCGATGGCTTTCTCGAACTGACGGAGAGTGCAGTCCACTCCCAGGTTGAGCGAATCCACATTGAGCGCGTAGAGCGTCGCGACATACGGATGCTGGCCTGACCCGAGAGGCGGCGCGGGTCCTCCATAGCCCAACTCATGGAATGAGTTCATGAGTTCCTTGCTTCCAAGTGGCAGACTGTTGGTCCGAGAGGCACCTTCAACGATCCTGCGTTCCCGAAATGGAATGTTAACCAAGAACCAGTGCACCCAATTCCTTGCTACCGGATGAGGATCGAGAATGGTGAGTGCGAACGACTTCGTACTGGTCGGCGGATCGATCCATGCAAAACCCGGAGAAATGTTCTTCCCACCGACGACAGAACGGTGTGCGTGTTGGATCGGAATAGAAGTCATGTCGCCGTACGATGTGCAGGTAAGTGTGAACATATGACGCTCCGTTCAAAATATGTGACTTCTCATCGCGCTGAAAAAGAAAATGACCTAGTCAAGAAATATTCGGACGAGCCTTCAGCCTCGATCATCAACGCGCTGCCCCTGCCAGCCATCGAACGAGTGGCATGGTATCGGTGAACACCCGCACGACGAGGTCAAGGAATTTCGGCTTCAAACAAAGTGACGCGTCCTCATACTCCTTCCCGACATAGAACTGCTTGTGTCTCAGGTGCTCGATCATGGGGTGGTCTTTGGGATAGCCGAGTGGCGCTTTCGCAAGCTTATCACCCTGCACACCGCCAAACTCCTTCTTGAATTTCCTGTTTTCAACAACAGAAAGATATCCTTCGGGATTGTCAGCCATCGCCTTCCGAATTGCCTTGAGTTGTTCTCCCGTTGGCATGTACAATCCGCCGCCGATGAAGATTTCTCCCGGCTCAATCCCCACATACAGACCGGGTGTTTCAACAGGGCTGTCGCTTTTCGCTCTGAAGTTGAAGCTCGCTGCAACGTTG
>DPLS01000344.1:3101-3422 GCA_003541875.1 Bacteroidota bacterium
AACCGGACATCACGGTAGATTCTGAAGATCGACTTCCTGGGATTGAATTCGATTTCAGGCGCATCGTCTCCCATCCTCTCTGAAAGAGATGCGATGAGGCATTGCATCGGGAACTTCACACTTTCGTCGTAGATGCTCTTGTGCGCGTGGAACCACGGCCGGTTGTTGTTCTTCTTCAACTTCTTCAGGAAATCAATTCCTTCTTGTGGGAATCCGCTGAACGGAGGAAAGAGCAGTTCTTCGAGGGGAGCAATTGAGCGCATATGTGTTCCCTTAACGAGAGTTGGAAGCGAGTGATAGATCGACGGGCTGTCGTTTGTA
>DPLS01000063.1 GCA_003541875.1 Bacteroidota bacterium
GCGTCGCCCTGGCTCGGTGTTGATGATTGACAACGCATACACCATGTCGCGCCTTGACACGATGGCTCGGCGAAGTACAGAGTTCAGTGCCGAGTTACGCGGATGGTTCCTTGATATACTTCTCTAAATACGTTACCATAGATCGTTATCAATAGTCGGACGGTCATTGGCTTCGCCACCGTTCCCATTCTCAGTACGAAATGATGCTGTGTTTGCCAACATCCCACCGGGATGCGAGTCTCTACAGGTTTGAATCAACCATTACACTCACAAACTCTTGAAGGTACTATGATGAAGCTGTCGACGATTGGGTCCCTGCTTGTTGCATGTGGACTCGTTATGATGGTGGGGTGTAACAAGAAGCAGCCTGAGCCGGTAACACAAATTCCACAGCAAAGTCCCGAGGCCGTAGCGGCACACGACGTGAATTCAGTGGCTGGCGTTCACTGGACCCGTCCGGAGCGCTGGGGAGTCCAACCACCCCGGCAGATGCGCATTGCCACATACAGTGTGCCTGCGGCAGAAGGTGATGGGGAAGGTGGCGAGTGTGCGGTGTTCCACTTTGGCAGCGGACAGGGGGGAGACATTGTGTCAAATATTGACCGATGGGTAAGTCAATTTGAGAATGGGAAACCGCAGCAAACCTCAAAGGAATTCAATGGCCTCAAGGTGACTCTTGTGCAGATTGCCGGAACATATCTCGCTCCTTCCGGTCCAATGATGCAATCGTCAGGGAAGAAAGAGAACTACCGCCTGCTTGGTGCCATCGTGGGTGCGCCCGAAGGCTCGGTGTTCTTCAAGCTTACGGGGCCTGCAAAGACCATCGCGGCTTGCGAGTCGGACTTCAACAGGCTGCTTGGTTCGCTCGGGAAGCAGTAAACTCGCTTGCTTGCTGCATGAAAAAGCAAACGCCGTCTCAATGAATGAGGCGGCGTTTGTGTTTGGATCCTGACTGACAAAAGCCCTGAGCTAAAGTTTGTCCACCTTCGCTGCAAACTCAACGTCAAGCGGACTTATGCCGCCAAGGTCGTGCGTTACAAGATCGATAATAACCTTGTTGTAGACATTCGACCAGTCTGGGTGATGGTTCATACCTTCCGCAATCAGTGCGACGCTCGACATGAAGCCAAATGCCTGGACGAAGCTCTTGAACGTGAATTCCCTGTGCAACTTGCCGTTGACGACTGTCCAACCGTTCAGGGGCTTGATAGCCACCGCTAGTTCTTGCTCGGAGAGCCTATTGCGCCCACTCATACCCTGCAATCAGATTTTGGATTTCTCAAACGTGAGCAACTCGCGGCAGTCGGAAGCCATTGGTTTCAGTCCTTCGACGTGCGACCGGAGTTTAACAGCTTCGCTACGACGGGGGAGATAGACCTTCCCGATTTGTGAAAGGCCAAGTTCCTTAAGCACCTGGGTCATCTCGAAGGGGAAATCGATCACGCCAAAACTTCCTGTTGATGCTTCAACAATAACGGAGATCCTGCCGCCGGGCTTAAGCGTGCGAGCACTCTCTCGCGCAATCGTCTTGAACTTCATCATTGTCTCGGCTTTGGCTGCCGTTGGAGAGAAGTCGGAGTCATCACCGCGGGGATAGAAATCGGCCGGCGGATCGAGGAACACGTAATCGATTGAGTTTGATTGTTCCGGGATCCCTGTAAGCAGAATGTTTGCGCGTCCAACGCGATCATCGGAGGGTTCAACGTCGTACATCTTGCAGATGCAGCCACTGAAGTGCTGAATTGATCCGACCACGTCGCCGGTCGTTCCGCTTCCCGCCATCGGATCAAGAACTGTTGCTCCAGGGTGAGTATAATAGAAGAGGGCATTTGCCACAATTTGTCCGGGGAGTCTCCCTCTGTAACCGGATTTCCCGAACCGGGGATCGGGAACATCAAACGACCAGACGTTTCGTTCCTTCAAATCAAATCCGAATTTGGTTCTCTCATCTTCTCGCTTCGAAAGTTCGTCCTCGCGTATCTTTTTCTGTAGGTCGGAGATTGTCCACTTGTTGTTGATAGCCATTTTCTCGTACCGATCACGCTCCCGGGTTTCGTCCACCTTCGTCGCCAGCTCGAAGTAGAAAATCTCAGGCAGTGGTCGCTTCTCTACATCAGGATAGTAGCTGTAGAACATCTGGCACTGCTTCAGCATGTGGTAAGGGAACTTGAACCCAGGAACATCCGACATGCGTTTCAGGATATGTTCGCCGAAAACGCCTTCTTTTAGCGCGGTCGGGATGACCTTCTCGACAAGGAACTTTCCGAGATCCCAGTAGTTGTCTGCCGAAAAGGAATTGAGCTTCTCGATGAGAGGATCAAGCGCCGATGCTCTGCCGGCTTTTGGCTTTGCTGCGGGGGCGGTCTTTGCCATTGGAAACTCCGATGGTTGTTGCGGTGAGAGGGAACGCCAGGACGACATTTTCGATGCTGTCACTGACGGACAGAGAAATCTGGCATACTATAAGGGAAAATGATGAAGATTGCAAGGTCTGAAAGGTGAACCCGGTCTTTTCCTGTTGAACGCTGACTGATCGACAGCATGGGTGAAGGACATTACTGGCGGATGATCCAGATTCCTTCCTTCGTCTCAGCCGGGCGCTGAATGCACATTCACCTTGCTGTTCCATCCCCCAAATCCATCCGGTTCTTTGTCGGTATTTGCCGGATCTTCCGTCCACACTCTCCCATCGATCACAAATTTGTAGCGGTACGTTCCCGAATCGGGCTTGCGGATCCAACAGCTCCACATCCCCGGCTCAGATTCGAGGAGTTCGTTCTTCGATTCATCCCACCCATTGAAATCTCCGGCAAGCGAGACGGAGCGCGGCTCACTGTTGTTATAGATGAAATAGATCCTTCCGTCGGCGAAATAGACTCCCGGCTCTTTGTTGATGTGTCGCTGCCTTAGGGCTCGCTCAACCGCGACGCGAGGATTGGGCACTCCAAAGCCCTGCTGCTCGTTCGGGACTCTCTTGAGAGGTTCGGCTGTCTCAGTCAGGATCTGCTTCACATGTGCTGGCGTCAGCTCCGGCATTGCCTCAAGCATCTGAGCGATGATCGAGCTGACAATCGGGGCGGCGAACGATGTGCCATCCACGTGTTTGTAATAAGGGGCGATATACTTCATCTCCAGAATACGATCACGCAACCACTGTTTGTAGTCGCCACGGAGAAGTGCTCCGGGAGCGGTCGGAAGCATTTTCTTCTTTGTCTCAAACTGTTTCTCAACAGTGCGTGGTGTCGCCTTTAGGAGTTCGAATAGTGCCTTGGATTCAGCGTATTGGTCTGTCTTTGGCAAAATCGGTCCTGCAACCCATATTGCCGGCGCAATCAGCTCTGGTTTCGGGTTGCCATCGACCGTCTTGCCGAACGTCGAACGATACATTGTTCGGTGTTGCTCGTGCAATTCATTCCGGTCATCGAGTCCGCCGACTGTAATAACCGATGGCGAGCTTGCCGGCGGAACAATTGGACGATCGGGATTGTTGCCGACTGCTGCAACCACGATGATCCCTTCCCTCACTGCTTGCTCAGCCTCCTGGTCTACGGGACTATCAGTAAGTGGCGATGGCTCATCATCTCCAACCGAAATGCTTATGACACGAATATCGTATTGCTTCCTGTGCTCTCTCGCCCAGCGGATTCCTCTTGCTATGTTCTCTGTGTTGATGTGTTTCGTGCGCGTATCCATCACCTTGATCAAGACAACTTCTGCTTCCGATGCAATCCCCCGATAGAGGCCACGAGAGAGGAATCCATTCCCCGCAGAAGCCACAGTGGTCATTGTGCCGTGCCAGCTCTCAGTGTGTACCTGCGCAAAGTGAGACGCCCCTTTCTTTTCATCAGTCACATCAACGATGGCTTTAATGCGGTTGGTGGGTCGAACAAGATCGGGGTGGCGGTAGAATCCAGAATCGAGAAAAACAATCGTCACTCCCCGTCCCTTGAAACGGGGATCAGCATTAAGGCGGAGCGGCGTCGGGAGAAGAGCAAACGCATTATTCACCCGCAACCGGAAGAGAGTTCCTTGGGCCAGACTGGAGAAATGTTCCTCAACGGTGTCAAACTCGTTCAAGTACAGGCAACGTTCGCACAGCCCCAAGGGTTCAGACCATTCGGGGTGGCGAGACCTCAGCTTGGTGACTACCTGCTCTTCTCCTCCACCTTGGAAGTGCCTCAGCAGCGTGTCAGTGTACTGGTGGCAGACCGGACAGCGTGGCGTTCCCATAAAGAAGAATAGGAGGATTGGATCAAAAGTGCAATGTGTGTTGTGCTGCTCATGAGTACAACTGCGTCATGAGTTTTCTCTTGGCAATCGGCAGTATGGTGGATTCATAGGGGAAGTCGAGATCTGTTTCGCATAGATACATTGCAGGGTTCGGGAGGTCGTGATACTTCCCAATCACCTCGAGCTTCAGTTCTTCTGGAGTCTTGCGTATTGGAGAGAGTTCAATTGTCTCGAGCACTTTTGTTTTCAGTTGCCGGTATCGTTCGGTGGATGAACTGAAAAGCGAAACTTCATAACGGAGCAAATAGAGCTTCCGATCTTTGGTGTCGGGGACCGCCCAATATCCTTCCTGTTTATAAACTGGCATCAAACCAACCTCTTCGATCATGACATGCTCATCGACAAAATGGTAGATGCCGATTCCTTCGTCCACGGCCTTCTTGAGGTGGGGGAGCGCCCATGCAATGAGATCGATAACACGCTGGAAATCAGGGTCAGCGGGTGTCAGAGAATCGTAGATGAGATGGTGATGCTCGATGTCAACCCCCCTGAGCTGTTGTGGGAAGGATTCGTCCAGCCCTCCTTTCTGCTCCACCAGACTCTCAAGCGTTGATGTGACATCCACAAGCTCTTTGAAAGCTGGATAGAGTCGGTTGTGCGAGAGCTCGCTGTAGTATTCCTTCAGGCAATGCAGCACCTGATACTGCTTTGTTTCAACGTCGCTGCCGCCACCGATGAACATTTCAATCGAGAGTTTCTCCATCTTATCCCTCACCTAGAAGTTCCGCCACAAATGTGTCCCACCCACTGCACACTAAGTCATAAAAGCCGTGCCAGTAGTTGCGGAATCTCGTGTAGTGCGATTCCAATCAGTTCAGGGGGCGGGGTAGAGTGGTGGGTTGGATTTCACATGGAATTTTGACATCTGTTGAGTATATTTCTACACACTGGAACGATATTCTCCACACCAATCCTTTTCCCTGCGGCCGACATACCGCGGTGCTTTCTTGTGAAACTCAGATTGCGTGTGGATCAGACGCTTGTCTTTTAAAATGAATTGGTGTAGCAGCACATGATTCTTGCAGGAGATATTGGCGGTACCAAGACGAACCTTGCGTACTTTGTTGCAGAAGGGGAACGGCTTGTACCGAAACTAGTGAAGAGCTATTCCAGCCAGCAGCACCGAGCGCTCAATGAGGTTGTGGAGCGGCTGCTCACCGAGCACCCCGCGAAGATTTCGACAGCAGCATTTGGAATTGCAGGCGCAGTCGTCGATGGAAAAAGCAAGCTCACGAACCTCGGCTGGGATGTGGACGGACGCGAAGTGGCAGGGATTCTCGGACTGGCTTCCGTTGGGCTCATTAACGATCTCCAGGCGACGGCCTATGGGACGCTCCGACTCGCACAGGACGAAAAGGCAGTATTGAATGTCGGAGTCCCACAATCCAGAGCGCCGATTGCTGTGATTGCTGCCGGCACGGGACTGGGTGAAAGCGCGCTTGTCTGGGACGGCAAGCGGTACCGGGCTATCCCTTCTGAAGGAGGACACACGGAGTTTGGCCCGCGCAATGAGTTGGAGATTGATCTGCTCCGTTTTCTGAGGAAGAAGTTTGCGCGGGTGAGCTATGAGCGCATTGTGGCCGGTCCGGGCTTTGCCAATCTGTATGAGTTCTTCCGTTCTCGGGCAGACTACCCTGAGCCCGAATGGCTGAGAGTGGCGATGATGTCCGGAGATTCGTCAGCCGCGATTTCGCAAGCTGGAGTTGAGGGGAAGGATCGTGTGTGTGTTGAGGTGGTGGAGAGCTTTGCCTCGCTCTATGGGGCAGAGGCAGGGAATCTTGCGTTGAAGATTCTTGCCACTGGTGGTGTCTACGTTGGCGGTGGTATAGCACCGAAAATCCTTCCGGTCATTCAGAAGCACTTCATGGAGGCGTTCGTTACGAAGGGGCGCTACACAAAGCTGATGAAGCAAATGCCTGTGCATGTTGTTCTCAACGAACAGGCAGCACTTATCGGAGCGGCTCATTATGCCATGGTGATGGATGATTAGTGTGAACGTCAAATTCTTCGGCCCACTCCGTGATGCTGTCAAGCAAGATGAACTGACACTGGACCTGCCAGACGTGTCCACAGGTGAGGAGGCGTTCGGACGACTTGTGGCGCTCTCTCCGGACCTAAAGAAATGGAGACCGAGTGTAAGACTAGCGGTGAACTTAGAGTACGTACAGTTTTCGCACTCCCTTAAGTCCGGCGACGAATTGAGTTTCATTCCGCCAGTCAGTGGAGGCTAGAGATGGTTTCAGTGACAGCCACACCAATCGACGTCGAGGAGATTATCCGCACAATATCTTCTCCACGGGCGGGCGGCATTGACATCTTCATTGGGACCGTGCGCAATCATTCGCAGGGAAAGCGTGTGCGACAACTCGAGTACTCTGCCTACGTTCCTATGGCTGAGAACGTGATGAAGGAAATCGAGGAAGAGATCAAAGCAAAGTGGATCGTCGATGCGGTTGCCATCGTTCATCGCGTCGGCGTGTTGCAGGTGGGGGATGTTGCCGTGGTTACCGCTGTTTCCGCACCTCATCGCAAGGAAGCCTTTGAAGCATGCCGCCACGCCATCGAGAGGGTAAAAGAGGTTGTCCCCATCTGGAAGAAAGAACACTTCGAAGAGGGTCTTGCCTGGGTAGTCGGCCAACACGAAGTGGACATCAAAAGCCCTGAACTCTAGTCGGTGACTCCATTGTCCCAACTTGTCGACACATTTGGCCGGAGGGTCATGAATCTCCGCATCTCTGTGACAGACCGATGCAACTTCCGCTGCCGATACTGCATGCCGGAAGAGGGAATGCAATGGCTGCAACGTGACCTGCTCCTGACGTACGAAGAGATTGCGCGCGTCGTGCGCATCTTTGCCTCGCTTGGTGTCTCGCGCATTCGGCTGACAGGCGGTGAACCTCTGATGCGGCGTGACCTAGCCCGGCTCGTGCAGATGATTCGGCGCATTCCTGAAATCGAGGATGTTGCGCTGACAACAAACGGTTACTTTCTCAAAGATCAAGCCAACGATCTCGTTGTGGCGGGACTTGCACGCATCAATGTGAGTCTTGATTCACTCATCCCGGAAGTTCTCTCGAACATGATCCGTGGTGATCATCTTGCTCGGATCTGGTCAGGAATCGAAGAGATTGAGCGGCTCGGCCTCACACCCATGAAGCTCAACGTTGTCCTAATACGTGGTGTCAATGACGGAGAGATTCTGAAGTTTGCTGATCTTGCGCGCACTCGCCCTTTCATTGTACGTTTCATCGAGTTCATGCCGATCGGGAAGGACGATGGGTGGGCAGTCGAGAAGGTTGTGCCTACACAAGAAGTACTTGAAAGAATTCGGCGACGGTATCCGCTTACTCCGCTTGAGGAGAATGACAATCGACCGGCGGAGCGTTTTGTCTTTACGGATGGCACCGGCGAACTCGGATTCATCAGTTCGGTCACCGAACCATTCTGCACTCGCTGCGATCGCGTCAGAATTACTTCTGATGGCAAGTTCCGGACGTGCCTCTTCTCGCTTCAGGAAACCGATCTCCGCTCGATGCTTCGCCATGGGGCAACGGATGGAGAGATAGCCGAGGCAATCGTTGGGGCAGTATGGAAGAAAGAAGAAGGCCATCTCATCAACATGCCCGGCTTTATCCGGCCTGAACGAACGATGAGTCAGATTGGTGGGTAGAGCACGTAAGAGGGCAAAGTCAACAACGTGACCTCCTGATCAATCCTCCCGCGCAACGTAATTGTACAGTCAGTAAATGTGTTGTGCTCGCGTTTGGCTCGCTTGCTTTGAATTGTTCTCACTTCTTTTCTATATTGTCTCCGTAGAGCATAATTCATCTCCTTCCCAAGTATTATGCCGATCCTAGCTGCTGTTGATGTCGGTTCTAATGCTATTCGTCTCGCCATTGGATCTGTAGATGGCGATCGCAAACTCACGATAATAGAGAACCTCCGTGAATCCGTCCGGCTTGGACAGGATGTATTCAAGAACGGAACCATAGCGGAAGAAACCATTGAGCGCGCAACAGAAGCATTCGTACGCTTCAGACAGTCAATTGAGAGCCATGGTGCGAAGTGGACGAAAGCTGTTGCTACAAGTGCCATCAGAGAATCGCTGAACCGTGAGCTCTTCGTAGATCGGGTTGCCCAGGCGTCTGGAATCGAGATTGAACCTATAGGGTCGGAGGAGGAAGCTCGGCTGATCCACCTCGGTGTTTCTGAGAAGGTCAACCTGAAGAACAAGCTGGCGATGCTTGTTGACATTGGCGGTGGTAGCGCTGAGATCACTCTCGCTCAAGACGGGCAGATACTCTCCACCGAGACCTTCAGGATGGGTGCTGTCCGCCTCCTGCAGGTGCTCGAAGAAAAGAAACACGGGGAGCGTAAGTTCAATCAATTAGTCCGTGAGTATGTGGATGCGGCACAAAGGCGGATCAAGAAAGAAATTGGCAGTCAGAAGATTGACCTTTGCGTAGGCACAGGGGGCAACATCGAGTCACTGGGAGAATTGCGCAGAGAGCTCTTTCGCAAAGACCGGAACACGGTGATTGCGAAGGATGAGCTTGATGCGATTGTGAAGAAGCTGCAAGCCATGTCGTATGAAGAGCGCATTCAGCAACTTCGTCTCCGGCCTGACCGTGCCGATGTGATTGTGCCGGCATCGGTCGTGATGCAGAAGATCGTCAAGCTCGCCAATGTGGATGAGGTGTTGATCCCCAATGTTGGTTTGAAGGATGGGTTGCTCATTGATATGATGCAGGAGCTCTATGGGGAGAAGAAACACCTGCACCGCGACCAGGTGTTTGCCTCGGCACTCCAGGCCGGCAGGAAGTATATGTTCGATGAGCAGCACGGAACGATCACGGCGAAGTTTGCGGTGAAGCTTTTTGATGAGACGAAGAACCTTCACAACCTAAACCTCGAGTACAGACTGCTGCTTGAAGTCGCGGCATTGCTGCACGATATCGGGATGTTCATCAACGTTAATGATCACCACAAACATACCTACTACTTGTTGACATCAACGCCAGTTATTGGTTTGAACCAGACGCAGATGGGAATCGTGGCGAATGTTGCACGATATCATAGGAAGAGCTTTCCAAAGGTTTCTCATGAGGGATACCGGGTACTTTCGTCAAAAGATAGGGTGATCGTCTCGAAGCTTGCTGCCCTGCTCCGTCTCGCGGACGCGATGGATAATGAGCATGCGTCGAAAGTCACCGACTTCGATATCGATTATAAGAAGCCGAAGTTCATCATCAGACTGAAAGGAGAGGGGGACATGCTTCTTGAAAAGTGGGCACTTGCCAACAAGGCGGGATTGTTCGAAGACGTGCTAAGCACGAAAGTCGTCATTGAGGAGTAGTTGATGTTGTTCGCCAATCGAAAACCTGCACGCAGAAGGGCTTTCATCCGGTTGGTGCGATATGATGATCTGCGGATGGGCTACTATCTTGACCTCGCACTCAGAACACGGTGGCGAGTGTTTCTGCAGCAACTTCGACGGTGCCGAAGAAGGTGCTCGGAACCCGCAGTGCACGATCTTCGCGTTGCGACCCGTCGGGTGATTGCCGCGCTTGACCTTCTTCAGACCATTGCACCATCTGGTTCCATCGAGAAAACGCGTCGCCAGTTCAGACGCGTCCTGAAAACCATGGGACCACTCCGTGATACACAGGTGCAGCTGTTGCGGGTGAAGGAGATGCTTCTGGGATTTTCATCTCTCGAGCTCTTCCATACTGTTCTCATGTTGCGAGAACGACGTATCTTGAAACAAATCGCCCAGCAACTCATGAAGGTGAACCAAAGGCAATTACGGACGAACTTTACACAGTGTTTGTTTCACATGCGACGGCTTTGCAGGAATGTTCATGTGCGTGGAGCGGTTGAGACTGCTCTTGAAGGCGCATTAGCTGCCGCGTATGCACGTGTTGCATCGATGCGGAATCAGCTCGGGCGCCGCAATCCTGCTGTTGTTCACAAGATGCGTGTGGCATTCAAGAAGTTCCGGTATATCAGCGAAATTCTCCACCCCGACGTCGAGAGAAATGTTCGGAAGGCGATGGATGCCTACCAGACCACCATGGGAGACCTCCATGATGTGGAAGTACTGCAGGAGAATGTGAAAACGTTTGCCGCACAGCAACCGCAACCAACCATTCTGATGCCAGTCCAGCAAGAACTCGATCGCCAGTTGACGCAGAAGATGATAGAATTCATGAAGTCGGCAAGCAAGT
>DPLS01000357.1:0-648 GCA_003541875.1 Bacteroidota bacterium
AGCAACAGAACTTTCTCTTCGCCGTAGGTCTTGCCGATATACATGAGGGCGTTCTGCCCCTCCTTATACATCAGGTATGAGCCATAGATTCTGTCCATGTCCTTGATTCCGACGACCATGTCGTTCAGCACGACATCACGCATCACCATCTCGGCCTGTTGGTCCCAATCTGTCGACCAGTATTCAGCAAGTCCTTCGGTGAACCAGAGGGGTGGCAGCCGATCTTGCGGTTTGCGATGGTCGACCATCACACGGGAGACCTTGCTGTGCATGAAGACGTGGACAAGCTCGTGCCTGATGACGTGCTGGAACTGTGCAACGGAGCCGTCCGAAGGAATAACAACCCGCCCTTTGAGAAACTCAAAAAATCCCCCGACGCCTTCCGGGATGAAGCCACCTGTGGTATTTGTCTGCTCGAAGTGGAGGTGCGAGCTGTAGAAAATGAGCGGGACGCGGTTGTTGAGTGAGTGGTTGAATTTCACTTCGAGATGTTTGTATGCCTCTTCTGCAAAGAATGCCCCTCGCTCGGTGAGGTCTTTCATCTCAGGATAGTAATAGATGTCGAAGTGCTCGGTCTTGAGAACGTGCCATTCGAAGTCGGTGTACTGGACTTTGTTCCGACCGAAGTAGAAGGATTGCGCGAATGCA
>DPLS01000357.1:1038-7982 GCA_003541875.1 Bacteroidota bacterium
ATAGGGAGAAGGATGGAGAGTTGCAAGAAGCGGTTATGGATTCCTCACCCCCGACTTTCAAGAGGCATGTCGGGGGCCAAGGAACCCGAACCCATCAGCAGGGAACAGGAAGAAGCTACTTCATGAGAACAAGTTTCGTGGTCTTTGTGAAGCGTGTTTTGCCAAACTCATTGCTCACAACAAGCCGAGCGATGTACACACCACTTGCAGCATTGGCTGCGTTCCAAATAGCTGAGTAGTAGCCTGCTTCGCGAATCCCATTCACCAGATCAGCAACCTTCCGACCAAGGACATCATACACGACGAGGGATACGAACCCTGCGTCAGGCAGATCGTACCTTATCTGCGTTGATGGGTTGAACGGGTTGGGATAGTTCTGATGCAACGAAATATCCTCTGGAACGGCAGCACGAACGGAAACGCCAGTGATGAAGTTGTATCGATAGACCCCTGAGCTGTACGTTCCGGCATACAAGACGCTGCCATCTGAAGCAAAAGCAAGAACTTTGATCGTTTGTCCCCCGAGAGAGGGGGACATCAGTTGCCAGTGAACACCATCATCATCACTCGTGTAAACATCGTCGGCGCCGGCGAACCACCGTGCCGGGCTATTCGGACGAAATGCGAGACAAAATACCCACCGTATCCCCATCGTATCAAAACTCATGGATTGCCACGTCAATCCCTTGTTTGTCGATCTTGCCACATATGGTGCAGGTCCATAATCGGCGACAGCAAACACCGTGTTCGGGTTACGTGAATCCACCTCCAGAACCTTAACAATTGATCCCAAAACCGCGCCTGTCCCGAACCACCATTGGCCCGCATCGGTGGTCTTCGCAACCGAGCCATTGATACCTGTGTAAAGAATGCGCGTGCTCTCCGGATCCATCGCGATCGCCCGCTGGTTGTATTCCGTCATGCCACTATCGCTGGGGGACCAAGTGTCGCCCCCATTCGTCGTCTTGTACAACACATCACCCCACCAACCCCAGTTTTGGAAATACAGAGTCTGAGGAGAGTGAGGATCTATGAGAAGAGGTCCGGAAAACATCTCCTCCCACCACACTCCAGCGTCAGCATAGGCCCAAGTGACGCCACCGTTCGTGGACTTCACAACACCCGGTCTGTATGAACTCGGATGTCCAAGTGTTGCATAAACGACGTTTGTCTCGATCGGGTTGACAACAATCTTGACTGCACGAGTCTCCCCAAGAACACTGGCCCAGCTTTCCCCGCTGTCTGTTGACTTGTAGATCCAGCCGGGATGAAAAGTTGTGTCTTGGTAGAAGCCTTCCGTACCAACGTAGACAACATTGGGACTGTCAGGGTTAACCGCTATGGTACCTATTCTCTCACCCTGCAAACCGGCTGGCTCCCATTGCTGTTGCGCGTGCGTTGCTTCTCTCACAGCGATCAACGCGATCAAACCGCAGAGACTATGGACAATTCTCTTTCCCAAGGTTGAACCTTCACGTTTTGCCACTGGTCTCCTCAGTGACTCCATGCCTGCCTGCTCAACGAGTCTGCGACTCGATAGAGTCGTGGACCGTCAAGCAGGTCTCAGTGGCTAATTCTTCGGCACCTTGATCTCTCCCGGCGGAAACACCGGGAACATATTCTCTTCCATCCATTTGTTGGCCTGGAGAGGCGTCATCTTCCAGCCGGAAGGACAATTGGAAACAACTTCTACAAAACAAGTCCCCTTCCCCTGCTTCTGGTACTGGAACGCCTTTGTGAGCGCCTTCTTCAACTGCCGGACTGCATTGGGCGTGTGGACAGAAGTCCGCGCCACATAATACACGCCCGGCAGCATGGCAACCATTTCGGTGATCTTGATGGGGAATCCTGCTGTCTCAATAGTCCGCCCGGCAGGTGATGTGGAAGTCTTCATCCCCAGGAGCGTGGTGGGAGCCATCTGGCCGCCTGTCATCCCATAGATCGCATTGTTGATGAAGACAACCAGGATGTTCTCGCCACGATTCGCCGTGTGAATCGTCTCCGCCGTACCGATTGCGGCAAGATCACCATCCCCCTGATACGTGTACACATACTTGTCAGGATGCATGCGTTTGATTCCTGTTGCCACTGCCGATGCGCGCCCATGAGCAGCTTCCTGCATATCGACGTTCATGTAGTGATAGGCGAACACCGAGCAGCCAACAGGCGCAACGCCGATTGTCTGCTCCTGAATGCCAAGCTCATCGATCACTTCCATAAGAACCCGGTGGGCAACGCCATGTCCGCATCCGGGACAGTAATGGAATCGTTGGTCCGTCAGCGTGTCGGGTTTCTCGTATACGCAATCCATCATTTCTATGTCTGTATGAGCAAGTGCCGTTTCCATTTCAATACTCCTCTACGTTCGCTTCAACGGGTTGATGAATCATGGATTCGAGAGCATGGACAACTTCATCCGGCGAAGGAATGATACCACCCATTCTCCCGTAGAACTTTACCGGCACCCGACCTTCAACTCCAAGGCGCACATCCTCCACCATTTGACCGGCGTTCATTTCAATGACCAGTATCCCCTTTGCCTTCGTCGCAAGCTCCTGAACCCTCCCATAGGGAAATGGCCAGAGCGTGATTGGCCGAAGCAGTCCGACACGAATGCCTTTCTCCCGCGCAATCTCCACCGCCCTGTGAGCAATCCGTGCAGCCAATCCATAGCCAACAAGGATGTAGTCCGCATCATCGGTTTCAATCGACTCAGAGCGCGTCTCGTTCCGGGTGATGGTCCGATATTTTTCCTGCAGCGCCAGATTGATCTGCTCCATCTTTTCCGGTTGAATGTGGAGCGACGTGAGGAAGTTCCGTTCACGATCGCGCGTCTTCCCAACCGTTGCCCATGGTTTGGGCGGAATATGATCGGCAGGATTGTACTTCTTGAACTCCACCTTCTCCATCATCTGACCGAGCGCACCGTCTGCCAGGATCATTACCGGATTGCGATACTTGTCGGCAAGATCAAAGGCATCGTACACAAAATCCGCCATCTCCTGCACGCTTGCGGGCGCGAGAACGATGAGCCGGTAGTCGCCGTGACCGCCCCCCTTCGTCGACTGGAAGTAGTCCCCCTGCGACGGCTGAATTGTGCCGAGTCCGGGCCCGCCACGATTGATATTGACGATGAGACAAGGCAACTCTGCGCAGGCGATGTAGGAAATTCCCTCCTGCATCAAGCTGATGCCCGGACTTGAAGAGGACGTCATGACACGCGCCCCGGCCCCGGATGCGCCGTACACCATATTGATGGAGGCAACTTCGCTCTCTGCCTGCAACACCACCATGCCCCGTTTGCGCCCCTCGTCCGTAAGGTACTCAAGAATTTCCGATTGAGGCGTGATGGGGTAGCCAAAGTAGCCCTGGCATCCGGCGCGAATAGCGGCCTCCGCAATCGCCTCATTTCCCTTCATCAGTTGAACTTCAGACACGATCGTTTCCTTTCACTTTGTCTTGTGGAATTTGTAGCGACTCTTGCCGTCCTTGCGCATCTCAGCGCGATCCCGGCGTGATCAGCGCATAGCTGAGCTTCAGCCCTTTCACCAATTCATACGTTGCACCAACCTGGTCTGCTCCTACCAGGATCCTCATCGGGCTGTAGTGTATGCCGCCCCCAGAGACCGTATGTTCGATTCCGTTGGCACTCAAAACGGATTCGATGATTGCCATGTCGGGCCGGTTATATGTCCGCAGGATCTCGACCAAGCCAACAAGTGCGTCCGCCCGATGTTTGGATCGATCCTGCCGTCTGTTCATTTTTCCCTTCACAACGATCATCTTATCCAACAATCGAAGCGTCGTATGCCCGTCGCTCACCCGCTCTTGCCATCTTCATCGTACTTCTTCTGCGCAGACCTCTTCTTCTCAGCCTGACAGCCGGACCCGGCGGCGGAAGCAACGACGCCACAACATTGCACAATGAGCCAACGATGAATCCAAGAAACACGACGGTCAATATCGTTTGCATGGGGGAGTGTCTCAGTTGTGTTCTACTGAATCGTGCGTTCCGACCTGACTCTAATTTGGGGTGCCATTTCCACCATCGCTCTCAGCAATGGTCACAGTGAGATTCTCTTTGACATTGGAAATCGTGGCAACCGGAACTTTCTTCTTCTTGTCTTCGCGATACACGGTGATCACAGCATCCGGACAAACGAGAGCACAGTTCACACATCCGGTGCAGTTGTCCTTGATGAGGACGGCATAGTGGTAGCCTTGCTTATTGATGCCCGGAGATAATGCCAGGCTTTCCTGGGGACACGCCTCAATACAAAGCTCGCACCCCTTACATGTATCAATTTCAAACTGAACGGTTCCGTGTGCCATCAACTGTCTCCTCGCAAATAATGGTATTCGTTACATGCTCCAACACTTTACGGCGCGGCGGTTCATAGCTCAAAATCTGCAACCTCGAGCGGTGCACCGATGCGCGTTGCCCCAAGCGAGCGACGCAAATCCTGGATAATGTCGTCCGGCTTCTCCAACCCAATCGCAAGTCTGACGCCGCCGGGATTCAGGCCCTTTGCCACCTGCTCATCGGTTGGTATTGCTGAGTGAGTCATTGATCCGGGATGCTCAATAAGCGTCCTGATGTTGCCTAGACTTACGGCAAGCGTGATGCAATATGCGTTCTTTGCCACATGGTTGATAAAGCGCTCCGCCCGAGCCAGCGAGTCGTGAGGGTTCTCCCCCTTCATGATGAAGTAGATCATTGAGCCGGGAGCAAAGTTGCCGTCGTAGTCGCACATCTGCCGCCGGGCCAGCTCATACTGGGCGAAGGACGAAAGACCGGGATAGACCACCTGCGCTATCTCAGAACAAGTCCCAAGGAACTCGGCCACCTTCATTGCGGTGCTTTGCATCTGTCGCATACGTACCGCAAGCGAAGGGAGTCCTGTGACGAGCACAGGCCACGCGCTTTTCGCGGAGAGCACTCCGCCAAAGTCCTTTCGATACAGCACAAGCATATCCTTGCTCCACTGCGGACCGATTACAACTCCCCCGATGTCCGTTCCAAACCCGCCAATGGCTTTCGTCAACGAGTGCACGACGAAGTCAATTCCATGTTTGAGTGGCCGCTGACAAAATGGAGTGGCGAATGTGCTATCAACAACTGTGTAAATCCTCTCTTCGTTCGATCTACCAGCGTTTGCTTCTTTGACCACATGCACAACTGCAGCAAGGTCAACGAGCTCGAGTGTTGGATTGATCGGCGATTCCAGGTACACAACACGCGTGCGCTTCGTAATGTGTCGCCTGACTTCCTCCGGGTCTGTAGAATCGATAAATGTCGCGTCAATCTTGAGCCGCGGATACCAGGTGGTGAGGAGTGAATACGTACAGCCGTAAAGCAGTTTGTGGGCGAGCACCTCGCTGCCCGTCCCCGTCAGAATACCGAGCACACCTGCGATAGCCCCCATGCCGCTGGCAAACGACACGGCGATATCCCCACCTTCCGCATAGGCAAGGTTTTCCTCGAGCATGTCTTTGTTCGGCTCACCAAGACGGTCATAGATGTAGATGGGCGCCTTGCTTGTAACGGTCAGCTCATCGCTTGAATGCGCAAACTCTGTGAAGCCTTGAGCACCACGCTGGGCACTATCAAGTCTGAATGTTGCAGACGCCGAAATGGGAGGAACCAGGTGATGGGAGTAATCCCATCGAGGGTCCTGAGATTCGCCGTAGATTAGATGAGCCTCGGTTGAGTACTGATTCTTGTCCACGTCATCGGATGGATCGATTGGTATTTTCATCCAGTTACCTTTGTGACTCTGCAAGTTTTAAATTCTTCGGTTGCCGACAGATGGAGCATTGAGAACAACCTCTTCCAGTGGCCTGCGAGGCGATGGGGCAGGCTCGGTCAGGCAGTACCCAACACGCAACAGCACTTGCGGCCAGGACGATATCTCCAGCAGCGAACGCAGCCGGGTACGCAAGGGCTGAACCTCGGTAAGCATGTTGAAGAAGCTGCATTGCACACTATTCTTCGTCAGGGTCAGTAGTATACGCTCGAGAAGTTCGCCAACTTCAACCCAGTGCAGCAACGAATCTTCACTATGGATGACAATCAGGCCGGGGGCTTCAAGGCAGAGATTCCTATCCTTGGCTGCACGGAGTCTCCCAAGGTCAAACGTCTTCATTGCCCAAGGATTGACAACCGAGACAAGATCATTGATACCCAGGCTTGCGCCGGTTATCCCGTCCGGCTTGTGTGTGTAGTTGGGCCGGATCCACTCGGCCAGCTCTTTCCGGAACGAACTGTCAGCCAATTGCGCACGATCCGCCTCTGCGACAAGATCAGCGACTTTCTGGTTGAGCGCTCCGTCTCGTGAAATGAAGATGGAAGCCGTACCGGACCCCGCCAGTTCGTTCAGCGAGGTAACGATCTGCTCCGGCAGCCGGGCCATCAGGAACGGGTTCCTGTTCGTATGTCGTCTTGTGATTGCCTGAAACAACTGAGAAGGAGCGCCCTCCTCCGGAAACAGTGACGGCGGAGGAGACAGCCGGACAAACGCCAACGGTTGCTTGCAATCCCCCGACTGGTTGTAATCCACTCTGCACCCAAAGCCGAAATGCTCCGCCGCAACGCGCAGATTCATGATTGCCGCCCCGACACCCATCACCAGTTCGCGGCCACCGGGATCAGCAACGGGAAGCCGGCGACTGTAGTCAGCATACACAGCGATGCCTTCATCGCTTGGTCCGAATTTCCAGGGCTGGGTATTATGGCTTGAGGGGGCAAGTATGGCGTACCGGAGGAGAAACGTATACTGTTCACGGAGAGTGTCGTACCAGGGAAATGCTTGATCGTCAACCTCATACGGAGTCTTGAAAGGATCGTACGCCTGATGTGCTATCGCAATCTCCTTCTGGGGCTCGCTATCGAGTTCCATATTGTGCATCGACACTTTCATTCACTCGCCTTGCCGATGGCATCT
>DPLS01000171.1:0-216 GCA_003541875.1 Bacteroidota bacterium
CGCCAAGCGCATTGAAGATATCGTGGACGTCGCCTGTGGAGTAGCGGAAATCGGTTCCACGCATGCCCTCATGGCCAAACTGATCGTACCGCCGTCGCTTGTCGGCATCACTGAGCACCTCGTAGGCCTCCGCGGCTTCCTTGAACTTATCCTCCATCTCCTTGTTGCCGGGGTTGCGGTCAGGATGGAATTGCATCGCAAGCTTGCGATACGCTT
>DPLS01000171.1:375-3785 GCA_003541875.1 Bacteroidota bacterium
CGCTGATTTCCTTGAATTTCTCTTCCGCTTCCTTGTTGCCCGGATTTTTATCCGGGTGATACTGCATCGCAAGCTTGCGATACGCTTTCTTTAGCTCATCCTGGGTTGCAGTGTGGTTGACGCCAAGGACCTGGTAGTAGTCACGCTTTGTCATCAGTTCTTCTCAGCTCCTTGTGTCTTCCCATCCGAAGGACCATCGGATTGTTGCTGTGGCTCAGCAGACACAATAACCTTTGCGTGACGAATGATCTTCTCGAACAATTTGTAGCCCCGTTCTATTTCTTCAACCACGGTATGGGGAGGGACATCGGATCGTGGCATTTGCAGCAATGCGTCGTGATAGTCGACGTCGAACGGTTTGCCAACGGACTCGAATGGGATCAGCCCGTGAGATTCGAGCAGCCTGACGAATTTGTTATAGATCAGCTCGACACCTTTGAAGAACGACTCATGATCCTTCACTTCCCGCCCGGACTTCATTGATCGGGTAAAGTCATCCAGAATGGGAATGAGAGAAGTGATCAATCCCTCGTTCGCGTTCTTCACCAAGTTGACGTATTCAGCCTCGGTCCTCTTCTTGAAGTTGTCGAACTCGGCAGCTTTTCGCAGTAGTTGATCCTTGTATGAGTCGGCGAGTTTCTGCGCAGCCTCCAGCTTTTGCTGAAGCTCGATCATCTGGGGTTCAGTATCGATCAAGCCCCCGGTGCTTGTTCGTTTGGGTGTCTCGGCCGCCTCTTCGTTGGGATGCTCGGTAGGATTTGTATCCCCCTCCTCCAGTATTTCTTCTGCCATTATCCTCGTGTACCAGATGTATACATTGCTGAAATTGTTTTTGCCACGTAATCAACCAAGGGAATCAGCCGGGCGTAGGCCATGCGTGTTGGCCCGATGAGCCCAACCGCACCTGTGACATCGCCGAGCATATACGTTGAAGTGACAACACTGTACTGCTTTAGCTTTTCCTCGCCGTGCTCTTCCCCGATGGTGACCCGTGTTTCGTTTGGCCTCGCTTCGTTCTTCTGAAGAACGTGGACGATAATATCCTTGTTGTTGATCAGCTCTATAACACTTCTAAAGTCTTTCGGGTTCACAAACTCCGGCTGGTCAATGATGTTTTCTGTCCCGGAGATGTGAAGTGAGTCTGTCTTCCCAGTGGAGAAGAGCTTGTCCACGGAATCGATGAACAGACTGATCAGACCGGTTTCCTCATTCTGTGCGTCCTTGACTATCTCAGCGAAGTTCTCACGAATCTGGTGCAGAGTCAGTCCGCTGAGCCGCTCGTTCAAGAAGCGGGTAAGATCCTCGAGTTTCTCACGCTGGATTTCGCTGGCTACTTCCATCATGATCGTCCTCACCAGTCCCGACTTGATCGAAATGATGACCATGATCCTATTGCCGGTGATGTGGACGAGTTCCAGCTTTTCAAACGTTCCTGAACTGAGCTCGGGGGGCGCGACTATAGAGAGTTGATGAGATATTCTTCCAAGAAGCCGCGATGATTCCCTGAGGAGCATCTCGGAATCCTCAACGAAATCAAGGTCCTTTCTGATCGTTTCCTGCTCTCCTTCTGAAAGTTGCTCCAGCATCATCAGGCTGTCGCAATAGAGACGGTAGCCCACGTCGGTGGGCACCCTTCCGGCCGAGGTATGAGGATGATTGATGTACCCCTTTCCCTCAAGGTCGGACATGACGTTCCGGATGGAGGCTGAGCTGAGGCCCAGGACATCCTCGTGCTTCTTGGAGATGAAGCGGGAACCGATTGGGGTTGCCGTTTGGATGAAATCATGGACTATGTAGCGCAGGACGGTCCGTTCGCGCTGTGAAAGGTCAGCAGCCATTATCTTTCAACACTCATCAACTTTCTTTGAGAAATCTGAACCAAAATACGCATTCCTGCCTACGGAGTCAAGGAAGGGACTCAAGGGACCCGACGTGAGTTGGACCAAGGGTGGGGTGTCATGATACACACCTTTGCAGGCTGATTGGGCAGGATGGCGTTTCTTTCTACGAAGGCAAAAGCCGTTTGGCTACTTCCCTAGGATAGCGATGAAAGTGTACAGCCAATTGCAGACTGAGCAATCGCACAAAATGGTGGACGGAATTGTGTTGAGTTTGAACAGAGAAGCTGGCGTATCTGCTACCGTACTGTCGTCCTGAGGTTCACGGCGGATTCGATCCAATTTGGTTCAGCCGACCCACGGTGAAGAGCTGCGAGAATGATGGAACCATCCTCTTTGGTGACCTGGACTCGGCCACCCTTGGCCGAACCACGTTGGCGGGGGAGAATGTCATTCAGCATTTTCGCTCTGGTGTTCGCATCTTGAAGTGAGATGCACTGTAACCTTGACTGAACTGCTGTTGAGGCAGTCCTATTGCATAGGATTCTCATGATTTTTCTGCTGACGATATGAGATTCGGGATTCTGAGGAGTCAACAATGCGCTGGGGGCGCATAAGACACACTCAAGATAAGTAATTGATGGTTGTTTGCAGTGCTATATGCAACGGAACAAATAGAGGGACTGTTTTACTTGTTTCCTTTGCTCGGAAGATTCAATTCAGAACGAAATTACTTCGTGCAGGTCTCACTTCGAATGTTCCCTTGGAAAGGACCACATGCAGCCTGATCAGTTGCATACATAGGTAACATGATTGCATTGGATGTGAATTGGGACTGGGGGTATGCCCTAACGAAAGTGAGTACACCAACAGATTGAATGCAAGGCACTTCTGAAAACAGCCCGCCCCATACGGCAAAGGGTGGGCGCATACGGTGAGAGACTATTTCGTGCTCTTGTGTATGTGGGGGCCATGTAGTATGTTTATGCCACCTCAAAACGTAATGTGGAATCTCAATTACCATGAAAGGAGGCTGCAATGAGCTTGGCTGAATCCTTTGCTCAATCTGGTTTCGCCCAATTTGTGAACAGTCCAACTGGTCGCGTTGCACGCATCGTCGTTGGCCTTGGTCTCATCGGCTGGGGCTGCGCTCAACCCACGGGTTCAGGCGTCGTCCTCATCGTACTCGGTCTGGTTCCCTTGGCGGCTGGTGTCTTCAACCTATGTCTCATCAGTGCGTTGCTGGGCGGTCCGATAAGTGGTGCACGCATTGCCAAGAGCAAACCGCATTAAGAGATGAACTGACGCCTCTGGATTTTCAAGCAAGGCGACGTCTGTTGCTAAGCAGTGAGAGAGCGGAGCACAACCGATACGGCAAAGGGTGGTCGCATACGGTGAGAGATAGCTGTAAGGCGCTTTCAACAACTTGATTGGAAGTTCGGCTGTTCGTATATTGAATCAACAAATCTGGGGCTGTAGCTCAGCTGGGAGAGCGCCTCGTTCGCCATGAGGAGGGCAGGGGTTCGATCCCCCTCGGCTCCACCATCCCTTCGACGCCGCGCTGCTCCGACG
>DPLS01000299.1:0-122 GCA_003541875.1 Bacteroidota bacterium
TCCCTCTCGACATTGAGGAACTCATGGCATCGGCAACGCAAAGTAATTGAGCGGCTCAATACACATGCAACAAGCGTTCCGGAGGATGCTGGGGACGCATCGTGATCGACAAGGAACTTCTA
>DPLS01000299.1:380-769 GCA_003541875.1 Bacteroidota bacterium
GAAGAAAGACCAATCCGTGACACCTGAACAAGTGATGCGCGAAGTGACGACCGATATCATCCGTCGCGCAATCAAGAAGGGAAGAAGAAAGGGGCGCAAGGTTTACATTGGCAAGACCGCGAAGGGGAAGTCTGTTGATATCGAAACGCTGAATCCTGAAACCGCAGAGGGGGAAAGGAACCTGCAGGCGTTTCTCACTCCCGCCGGACGCCACTACACATTCTCCGGACTTGGCGCGCCTGAAGAGAGGAACGCGATCAACTGGCGAACGATCAACCTCTCCTGGGGCCGGAAGATTCTCGTTTTACTTCTGGTTGCAATCTCGTTCGTGATGAAGGGAACCCCGCTGAAGAACAAACTCTACCGGCTCATGGGTGTGCATGTCGGAA
>DPLS01000299.1:981-3764 GCA_003541875.1 Bacteroidota bacterium
TGCATGTCGGAAGGAACGTCGAGATTATGCAACTGGTGTGGCTCGACCATTTTCGGCCGGAACTCATTTTCATCGGCGACAACACGTTGCTTGGCGCGTACACGCGTGTTACTGCCCACGCGTATGAAGGCTGCGGCAAGTTCCGCTACGGTCTCGTAGAGATCGGATCGAATTGCACGATTGGGGCGGGGACCGGAATTGGTCCAATGTTGATAGAAGACAATGTTCGCACTCTTCCCGGGACAACGCTCTCCCCCTACATGGTGAGAGTGCGCGCGGGCTCTGTAGTGGGCTACAATCCGCCTCCTGTAAAACTTCCAGATTCTTCTGGGCAGAACCAGGCGACTCCGCCCTCAAAAACCGTGTGACGTGTCTAGCTGTTCTTTATGAGACCCCAAAAACTGCCCGACACCCGCACGATTTCGCTCACTTCTCTGACGCTTGTTGCGTTTGCTTCTAACTCGGTTCTTACCCGTTTAGCACTAGCTCCGCGTCTCATCGATGCCGGCATGTTTACATTTGTGCGGCTGTTAAGCGGAGCAATAGCGTTGACCATTCTTCTCGCAATTCGGGAGAGAAGACTTGGTGCCTTCCACATCCGTTGGGCGTCAGCTCTTTCACTCTTTGTCTACGCCGCACCGTTTTCCTTCGCGTATCTGCGAATCACCGCTGGCACCGGCGCACTGATCCTGTTCGGTGCAGTCCAGGCAACCATGATCGGGTGGGATCTCCTGCAAGGGAGACGACTCAACGCTGCTGAACTCATTGGATTCATCCTTGCTGTGGGTGGACTTGTGATCCTCACTCTACCGGGGACAGCGGCTCCGGATCTCATTGGTGCAGCGCTCATGCTTATTGCGGGCGTCGCGTGGGGCACGTATTCGCTGCTGGGTGTTCGTGTTCCCGATCCGCTCCGCGCCACTGCAAGCAACTTCATGCTCAGTCTTGTGTATGCAGTTCCGTTGGCAGCGTTGACGATGGGGGACTGGAACGTTTCTTCCCACGGTCTTCTTCTGGCAATCACTTCGGGCGCGCTCGCTTCAGGAGTTGGGTATGCGGTGTGGTACACAGCGTTGCGTGGACTTTCCTCAACCCGGGCGGGAATCGTACAGCTTCTTGTTCCCGTGCTCGCGGCCCTTGGTGGAGTAGTGGTGCTGGATGAGACAATAACGATGCGTCTCGTTGTCTCGGGGGCAATAATCTTCGCGGGTGTCGCTCTTGCGATGGTCGGGATTCGTCGCCGATGACAATAATGCAAGCGGGTTGCGGGGAATTTCGAGGACCAACCGCGACGCTGGTTTCATGCACGAGTCAAAATATTGACAATGATTCAGCAACATCATGGTTGTAGCTCGGTGCCGGCTCATGCTTCTGGATTCTCTCACCGCAATTCCCGATTATAGTGACAGGGCCCGCTGTATCGGATCAGCGCGTGGGCCAGATGGATGGGGGGATGAACTACATGTCTTCTGTGTGTCATCCCATGTGGCACCATTGTTGGAGAAAGAAGCTATGAGCGCAAAACAGACTCTTCGCGGGAACGTTGCCCTGGCATGTGTGTTTGCGACTCTCATAATTTCAGCTTCGGCAGATGGACAGAATCGAGATTCTCTTTCTGTTCCATCACGCGGCTTTCATCATGAAATACCCGACGATCAATTCGTCCCGGTTTCGCGGGACGGTATGCCGACTTCTCCGGCGTATCGCATTTCCGCGCCAAACTTCTTCTCAGTCCAGGTCAATGTGGATAGCTTGGGGCGCAACATCGTGGGGGATGCGGCAAATGAACCTTCCATTGCGGTTGACCCGACCAATCCAAACAGAATGGTGATTGGATGGCGTCAGTTCAATACAGTTACCAGCAACTTCCGGCAGGCAGGATATGGGTACACAACGGATGGCGGCAATACCTGGAGGTTTCCCGGTGTGATCCAGTCGGGAGTGTTCCGTTCGGACCCCGTGTTCGACTCCGATGCCGATGGGAACTTTTATTATAATAGCCTCACCTCGATCAGCTCGATCTTCCATTGCGATGTGTTCAAGTCATCCACCGGCGGTGCCACGTGGGGAACGGGAGTGTTTGCCAATGGGGGTGACAAGCAATGGATGACGATCGACAAGTCGGCGGGGGAAGGGCGTGGGAACATCTATGCCTTCTGGACATCAAACTGGAGCTGTTGTCCCCCGGGGTTCTTCACGCGCTCCCATGACGGTGGAACAAGCTATGAGAGTTGCGTCGTCATTCCGGACGATCCATTTTGGGGGTCACTTGCGGTTGGTCCAAATCATGAGATGTATGTGTGTGGGGCAGGCAATACACATTTTGTTGTTGCCAAGTCGACCACTGCACGGGATTCCAATCAAGTTGTTTCTTGGGATACCTCGGTGGTTGTTGATCTCGACGGCGAGGTTGTGGCGTTTGCTGGTCCCAACAGTCCCAACCCCGATGGGCTACACGGTCAGGCGTGGGTGGCGGCTGATCTCTCCGATGGGGGCACGCGCGGCAATGTGTATGTGCTCTGCTCGGTCGCACGCAATTCGAACACTGATCCGTTGGACGTGATGTTTGCTCGCAGCACGAATGGTGGTCGAACGTGGAGCGCGCCGGTTCGGGTAAACGATGACGTGAGTACTGCAGCGTGGCAATGGTTCGGTACAATGTCGGTGGCGCCCACGGGGCGGATTGATGTGGCATGGCTGGATACTCGCGACAACCCTGGGAGTGTAAACTCATCTCTTTACTATGCCTGTTCAACAAACGATGGTGTAACGTGGTCTCCCAA
>DPLS01000034.1 GCA_003541875.1 Bacteroidota bacterium
TCTTCAATGCGTTTGGCGATATTTTTGGAGGTGGATTCGGCGGATCGATCTTCGACACGATGTTCGGTGACCAGACACGCCAGCGTCAACGCACGAGCCAGGGCACACCGGGTTCTGATCTCAAAATCAGGCTCAAACTGACGCTGGAAGAAATCGCAGAGGGGGCTGAAAAGAAGCTCAAGATAAAGAAGTGGAAAACCTGCGACACGTGCAAAGGGTCAGGCGCAAAGTCGGCACACCAAAAGGTCACTTGCCCGGTCTGCAGTGGAACCGGTGAACTCCGTCAAGTGTCACGTTCCGTGTTCGGTCAATTCGTCAACATCTCAACATGCAACAATTGTGGCGGTGAAGGGAAGATCATTCAGGAACCGTGCCTCTCGTGCAAGGGCGATGGCCGGGTGCAGGGTGAGACAACAATCAAGGTGAATATACCCGCAGGCGTGAGCGAAGGGAACTACATCCCTCTTCGAGGCGAAGGGAACGTCGGACGGCGCGGCGGACCTTCGGGTGACATTATCGTGGTCATCGAAGAGGAGCCACACGCATTCCTCGTCCGCAATAGTGATGACGTTGTGCTGGACTTGCTGGTAAGTTTCCCGGAAGCCGCACTGGGAGCCGAGATTGCCGTACCTACGCTTTCGGGTCGTGCGAAACTCAAGATTGAGCCCGGCACACAATCAGGGAGAATTCTCCGGATGAGAGAGAAGGGCATTCCACACCTGAATAGCTATGGGCGGGGTGACCAACTCGTGCGAGTGAATGTGTGGATCCCCACATCCCTGACAAGCCAGGAACGGGGTGCTCTCAAGGCCCTCGAACAATTCGAAAACATCAACCCGAAGGAAGGCGACAAATCCGCCAACTCCGACAAGAGTTTCTTCGAGCGGATGAAGAAGGCGTTCTCCTGATCCACTTCATAGCCTAGTTGGCGTAATTTCCTTTCACGCGTGAGGGGGTGAACTTCATGAAGTTCCTCTCATACTTTCAATCGTTTGGCTTCACGCGCAACGAGATCAAAGTAATCTTGCTGCTGAGTTGCACTTTCCTCGTGGGTCTCGCTATCCGGTACTACAATTCTTCCCCAATCTCAGTGAATCCTCCTGCGAAGGAATTTGACTATTCGATCCCGGACAGCCTCTTTCATTCGCGTGCGAAGAAAAACGGAGAAGCTCCCGGAATGAAATCCGGCGATTCAATTCGGAGCGGGTCTTCGCTCACCCGAGCGAAAGATGTTACGAGACCCGGATCGATAGTCAACATCAACACCGCAACCAAAACAGAATTGGTGAGACTCCCCGGGATCGGGGAAGCGTATGCAGAACGGATTGTTGCTTATCGGAACGAGCATGGCCCGTTCGAATCGGTCGATCAACTGGCGAAAGTGAAGGGTATTGGCAAGAAGAGGATGGAACATCTCCGCCCATTTGTCCGCACCCAATAGGCGCGTTCTTTCCCGGTCTGCTCTTTGGAGCGGGTGGGGTTGGATTCACTTTCTTGACTAACTCTTCCCTTTTTCACATATTAGAGCCGCAGTGGCACAACTGACTCGTGCGGTCGCCTCACCACGTCGTACCACAATTGATTCTTCAGAGGTAGCTCCCCATGGCTGTCAAGCAATCAGTCCTCGGTATAAGCCTTAGCGATAAGAGCCTACAGGCTGTGGAAATTGAACAAGACGGAAATTCAAACACTCTGACAGCTATTGACGAGTGGGAGAACACTTTCGCAACGAACAAAGAAGATGATGGGAGCGGCGAAGCGAAGTTCGTTGATTACCTCACCGCGTTTATGAAGGTGAACCGGGTCAAGGCAAAAAAAGTTTCCGTTGCACTCGATACTGCGCATCTTGTCCTGAACACCATTCCGATGGAAGATTCGCTCTCTCGCATAGAGCTTAACGAGCATACAAACTGGGAACTGAGCCAGTTGTTCCCGGAAACGCAACCAAAGGAATTCGTCACCGACGTCCACGTCCTTACTCAGCACCAGTCGGATCATTGGAATGAAGTACTGAGCGTCTCGGTGAGGCGGTCAGATGCCTACAGAATACAACGCGCCGTTACGAAGCTCGGTCTCGATCTTCACGTCCTGGATGTGGACCACTTCAGTGCCGACACTGCCCTGCGCACAAACTACCCGGATACAAACAGAAAGTACCTTGCTCTCGTCGGCGTCAAGGAGAACAGGCTCGACATAAGCCTGATCAAGAATGGCAACATGGAGTCGTACAGCTATTGTGTTGTGCAATCGGACAAAGAAATCGTCGATCAGATTGCGAACCTTGCGCGCGAAACAAAAGGCATATACTCCATCACAGTGTACGGCCCGTACCTGGACAAGGACTTGCTCGTACAAATCCGCCGTGCATCGACAATGCTGATCGAAGCACTCAACCCACTTCGCCACGTAAAGGTTGCCGATTCACTACGCCTCGCCGAGCATCTTACTGTCCCCTCATATCGTTTTGCTTCAGCCGTTGGTGTTGCTCTGCGGCGGGAATAGCCGATGCGGGTCATTACCGGACTCTACAAAGGCAGACTCCTCAAGACTGTGAACGATCTGTCCGTCCGCCCTGCAACTGACCGCGTCAAGCAGACGATCTTCGACATGCTTTCGAACCGGATAGACCTGGAGGGAGCCCGAATACTTGACTTATTCGCCGGCAGCGGCAGTCTTGGCATCGAAGCATTGAGCCGCGGCGCAAGCCACGCAACATTTGTTGAGACGTATGCCGACGCGCTGAATTTCATCGAGAGGAATGTTGAAGCGTTGGGATGTGAAGCCGCCACAGAAATACTCTCCATGGATGCGATGCAGTTCCTCCGTCGGTCTCAAGACCGTTTTGATCTCGTGTTTGCGGACCCCCCCTACGCGTACGATGAGACCGCGAGCATTCCATCGGTGGTATTCCAGGATAAGATACTCAAGAGGCATGGTTACCTGCTGATCGAGCACGCATCCAAACTCGAATTCAGCAGCACGCCACTCTACCATGCCGGACCGTCCAGGAAGTTTGGACGGACGGTAGTGACTTTCTTTCATCACCCACGAGAACAGGAAACATCCTCATGACCAAACGGATAGCAGTCTATCCAGGCACGTTCGACCCGATAACCTACGGGCACATGGACGTCATCAAGCGGGGCACGAACTTGTTCGACAAAGTGATTGTGTTGGTTGCACGAAATTCTACCAAGACTCCCCTGTTCTCCGGAGATGAACGCGTTAAGATGATCAGGGGGCTGTTCAAGAACAATCATCGGGTGTCAGTCGATGTCTTCGATGGACTGCTGGTTGAGTATGTCCGACGGCGGAATGCCACGGCGATCATCCGAGGCCTCCGCGCAGTCTCAGATTTCGAATTCGAATTCCAGATGGCACTCACCAATCGAAAAATGGACGGAACCATCGACACGATCTTTCTCGTTCCTGATGAGCGCTATACCTATCTCAACTCCACCATCGTGAGGGAGATTGCCCGACTTGGCGGCGACGTGTCGGACTTCGTTCCTCCAACCGTCCGAAAGTACCTGACTGCAAAGCTGAAGTCTCTCTCCAGGCGATAGTATCCCTCCATGCTCACCCTATCACGCAAGATCCAGAACAGCGGACATTCCCCCACAATTGCCATTGCTGAGAAAGCACGGCGCTTGCAGGCCTCCGGTGTCGACGTCGCCAATCTCACTGCGGGCGAGCCGGACTTCCCAACGCCGCGGCACGTCAAGGAAGCTGCAATCATCGCGATAGAGCAGAACTTCACAAAGTACACACCAAACCAGGGCGCCCCAGATCTCATCCAAGCGATCGTCAGAAAGTTCTCGCTTGAAAACAATGTCCATTTTGAGCCGAGCCAGATTCTTGTTTCGAATGGAGCAAAGCAGTCTGTCTTCAATGCCCTGCAAGTAATCTGCAACAAGGGGGACGAAGTTGTTCTCATTGCTCCACACTGCCCAGACTATCCCGAGATGGTCAGGCTGGTGGATGCTGTCCCAATAGTCGTGAAGTCGAACATCGAACACCACTTTGTTCCTGATGCACGAGACATCCGGAAAGCGATCAATCAAAAAACCAAAGCCATTCTTCTCAACTCGCCGAACAATCCGGCAGGGAGCGTGTACAGTCGAAGTCTCCTTGAAGAGATCGCAAGTATGGCCAAGGATGCCGGAGTCTACGTTATCAGCGATGAAGTATACGAGAAACTGGTCTATGATGGCAACAGGCACTTCAGTGTCGGTTCGCTGAAGAAGATCAGAGACCAGGTGATTACGGTAAACGGCTTCTCAATGGCTTTCTCGATGTCCGGATGGCGCATCGGCTACATGGGTGGTCCGACTACCGTGATCGAAGCGGCAGCCAGACTGCAGAGTCAACATACGTTTGGTGCAAATTCCCTGGCGCAGAAAGCTGCCGTTGCGGCCCTCAGCGGATCGACAAGAGAGCTTGAAGACATGGTGGACGAGTTCAGGCGTCGAAGAGATTTCGTCATCGACTCATTCTCCGCCATACGCGATGTTTCAGTCTCCACGCCAAAAGGAACCTTCTTCGTCTTTTTCAGCGTGGAGAAGTTCTACGGAAGGAAGTTCAACGACCAACGCATGAAGAACTCCGTGGAGATGGCCGACTATCTTCTTGGGCATCACGGCGTTGCGACAAGTCCCGGCGTAGCATTTGGCGATGATAGCTGTTTGAGAGTCTCGTTTGCCTGTTCCATGTCGGAACTTGAACGAGGAATGAAGCGTTTGAAAAGTGGGCTCGGAGAACTAAACTACGGATGATAGAGATGGACACGGAAATGAATGAGGAGAAGAAGGAATCGAAGCTTCTCTATAAAGATATCACATATCAGGTCATCGGGACGGCGATGGAAATCCAGTAGGTGTTGAGGTGAGAGTTTTTGGAGTTCTTTGTGGAGGAAACGTTAGATCCATCAGAACTCATCCCCCGACCCCTTCTCTTCATGGAAGAGAAGGGGAGTATAGTACCATGATCTTCGAAACAGATAAGTCCCTCTCTTTCTCAAAGAGAGGCCTGCCCGCCTTGGGGTATTCTCAGGAGCAGGCGGGGATTTAGGGTGAGTTCCAGAAACAACAACTATGAGCCTGAGCCGTTCACCAAAACTGGTTACTGTTGCAAAGGCCTCTGCGCGGGACTTACGTCGCAGGTAGACCAAGGGCGAGTCGCTCCTTTGGGATGTCGTACGCAATAGAAGGTTTGTGGGGAAGAAGTTCTTGCGTCAGCACCCCATTCTCGTGGAGTATCAGAACAAGGAAACATTCTTCATCGCGGATTTTTATTGTGCTGAGGCAAGGCTGGTTGTGGAGATTGACGGAACAATTCATGACAACCAAGTGAAGCGAGATGAATCGCGAACCGCCATCCTCAATGATCGAGGATTCAATGTTATTCGATTCGAGAATGAGGCGCTCGAAGAGCGGCTTGACGAAGTTTTGGAGGAACTGAAGAAGTATTTGTGAACTCACCCCCTTCCCCTCTCTTTCGCAAAGAGAGGGGAGAATTGGTCGATCGTTGCAAGGGGTGAGTTCAACATTGCGGGAGAACATAGAAGGACGAAACAAGGAGAAACAATGCCAACGTATGAATACCACTGCAAGAACTGCGGACATCAGATGGAAGAACTTCAATCGTTCACCGATCCTCCACTTGTCCGTTGCCCGAAGTGCCATAAGGACACGCTTGCCCGCGCAATCGGTGGGGGTGGCGGGCTCATTTTTAAAGGGAGCGGTTTCTATCAGACAGACTACAAGAAATCAAGTGGTACTGAGGCACCAAAGCCAAAGAAGAAGAAGGAGGAAAAGAAAGCCGACTCCTCTCCCCCTTCCCCTCCGCCGGAAAGCAAACCTTCAGGCGAGAGTAAGCCACCATCAACAAAGAAAGAATAGGCACTCTGTCGGGCCATTCTCGACGACGCTCGCACATGCGCCCGTCTTGTTTCTCGATTTCTCAATTCGTACCTTGGAAATGCCGTGCTGCAGGAACCCGATTTCTCGTCGCCCCTGCACCCAACTCTGAATCATCCCTGTTCTTTCCCAAACCATTTATGCACAACTATTTTCCGTGACGAAACGGAGGACAACACTTCATGAGTATTAGTCAACTGGCAAAAGCAATTGCCCCCTCTCCTACACTCGCTCTGAACGAAGAGGCGAGAGTGCTGAAAGAGAAAGGCGAAGCGGTGATTCACCTTGGGGCAGGGGAACCGAAAAACAAAGCTCCGATGAACGCCATCCTGAGTTCTGCCGCGAAACTCATCACCGGCGATGTGAAGTACACGCCGACGGACGGAACGCCGGGACTGAAGAAGGCAATCATCCGGTACACTGAAGAGAACTACGATCGGCTCGTTGCACCGGAGAACATCATTGTCTCCGCAGGAGCAAAGCAGTCGGTCTTTAATCTCCTCTACTCGATCCTCAATCCGCAGGAGGAAGCCATCATCCTTGCACCGTACTGGGTGAGCTACCCGGAGATGGTCCGAATGTGCTACGGTATTCCAGTCATCGTGACGCCGGAAGATGGAACCTTCCATCCAAAGATCGAAGAAATCAAGAAGGTGGTCACCTCCTACACCAGGGCGATCATCGTCAACAGCCCAAACAATCCTTCCGGTGTCGTCTACAGCGAGAAGTTCATCCAGGAGATCGTCGACTTCTGTGAGACCAAGGGCATCTACCTGATCATGGACGACATC
>DPLS01000220.1 GCA_003541875.1 Bacteroidota bacterium
GCAGTGAAGTCAAGACGATGCAAACGAGGGAAACCATCCAATCGCAAGCCTCATTCGCCTAAGTCTGCTACAGCCAATCATGTTGTTTGTACCACTCAACGGTGCTGCGAATTCCCTCAGGCAGAGAGATCTTCTCTTCAAACCCCAAGTCCTTCCAGGCCTTTGAAGAATCGCATGTCCAGTAGTCTTGCACCATGTCCCTTGCTTTTTCGAAGTTGATAAGGGCTGGTTTCCTACTGAACGCTGCCAACAGTTCCGCGAAAGCGGCAATGATATAGACAGCGAATTCAGGAATGCGTATTTGTAGTGCGGAAGTTCCGATTACATCTCGTGTGATATCACCGATTCTCTTCCAGTCGTACATGTCCTTGCTGGAAATGAAGTAGGTTTGACCGATAGACTTCTCACTCTCTCCCGCCATCAGGAATCCGCGAATCAAGTCCTGCACGTGAATCATACTAACGTATTTATCGCTGAATCCAACCATGGGCTGCAAGCCTTTGCTCATGGTGTTGAAGAATTCGAATACATCCTTATCGCGAGGTCCGTACACAACGGGAGGGCGGACAATCGTGATAGGTATACTTGTCATTACCTTGAGGCATTCTTCTTCTGCCTGCCATTTGCTCTTACCGTATGTTGTGATCGGGTGTGTGGGGATGTCCTCCGTAATTGGGGTTTTCGTCGGACTCGGTCCGGCAGCAGTCTGACTACTGATGTGCACGAACCGCCTAAGAGTGGGATTGTGCTCAATTGTTGCTGCGAGAAGGTTCCTTGTTCCTGTCGCATTTCCTCGATAGTAGTCTACCTTTTTTTTGGCTTTGGTAACTCCTGCTGAGTGGTAGACATAGTCCACACCCTTCACTGCATCCCGCAACGCGTCCTCATCGAAGAGGTCTCCATACACCAACTCCACGTTCAAACCCTTCAGCCACGTGAGATCGCTGGTCTTGCGAACAAGGCATCGAACCGAATACTGTTTTGAGAACAACAATTCAACAAGGTGGCTTCCGATAAATCCGTTACCGCCGGTCACTAGCGCTTTCATATTCGGATGATAGATCAGGTGAGTCCTCGCAGCCCGTTTTGCACGTTGCATTGGGTAGTGAGGGGGAAAATGATTGACTTTGTAGGTACGTTCAAGTATATTGAAAACGAATTTCAGAATCAATGCGGTCCGAAGCATGCAGGCCGAATGATTCTCCTTCCTACCGACATGCGGCTCCGAATATCATGCAATAGCGAATCGAGGTACATACACTTTGACTGAACTAAAGAAGTCCGCGGACCTGTTTGAGAAATGCCGATCCTTCACCCGTGCGGATGAAATAAAGGCGGCAGGGTACTATCCCTACTTTCGACCGATTGAAGAGAACGAAGGACCTGTTGTGATGATCGAGGGCCGGAAAATTATAATGGCCGGCTCGAACAACTATTTGGGTCTGACGGCTGATCCTCGTGTGAAGGCTGCCGCCATAAAGGCAGTGGAAAAGTACGGGACGGGGTGTTCGGGTTCCCGTTATCTGACCGGGACACTCAACCTCCATATTGAATTGGAAGAGCGGTTGGCTGATTTCTTCAAGAAGGAATCTTGCCTGCTCTTCAGCACGGGCTACCAAACCGCGCAGGGCATCATCCCCACTCTCGTGCAGAAAGGGGACTATGTCATTTCTGACAGAGACAACCATGCCTGCATAGTGGCAGGCAACTTGATGGCAAAGGGTGCCTTTGCTGAGTTTGTCCGGTTCAAACACAACGACATGGAGGACTTGGAGCGGGTCGTCTCAAAACTCCCGGCGAATTCAGGAAAGCTCATTGTATCTGATGGCGTGTTCAGCACCACGGGAACGATTGTTGATCTGCCCAATCTGGTCGCGGTTGCCAAGAAATATCACGCTCGCATCCTGATCGATGATGCACATTCAGTGGGCGTCATAGGCAAGGGAGGGAGAGGAACGGCCAGTCACTTCGGGTTGGAAGACGATGTTGATATGACGATGGGGACGTTTAGCAAGACCTTTGCTTCACTTGGCGGGTTTGTAGTCGGAGACAGAGCGGTCATCAACTACATCAAGCATATATCTCCTGCCCTGATCTTCAGTGCAAGCCCGACGGCCGCCTCTGTTGCCTCCGCGCTTGCATCGCTGGATATTCTCCGGAAAGAACCGGAGCGCATCACACACCTTTTAGCCAATGCCGACAAGATGCGCAAAGGCTTTAAGAGCATGGGATTCAAAGTCATCGACAGCCCGACGGCAATTGTGCCTGTCATCATCGGTGACGACCTGAATACTTTCAAATTCTGGCGGGCACTGTTCGATGCGGGCGTCTTCGTGAATGCATTTATCAGTCCGGGTGTGCCGAATGGCATGCAGATGATGCGCACCAGCTACATGGCCACGCACGAAGACCATCATCTTGAGAAGATCCTCGAAACGTTTGGCACTGTCGGCAAGGAGCTCGGCGTTATCAACTAGGCTTTTCGACTCAGTTCTTCCCTGAAGAGTTGCGCGTTACTGGATGCGATGCATCACCACATCCTCCACGGCCAGATTCGCACACGCACTTCACACACAATAAACTGTATCGCTCCATGAGTCCTCTTTCTGTCCGTCCTGTTCTTTCTAAACGAGATGAGATGGCATTCATTAAGTTCCAGTGGAGGATCTACACAGGAAATCCTTACTGGGTGCCGCCGCTGCTCCTTGATCGGAAGAAGCTGATTGACAGGAAGAACAACCCGTTCTACAAGCATGCGGAGATGGAGATGTTCCTGGCGGAGCGTGATGGGGAAATTGTTGGCCGGATCGCTGCGATCGTCAATCAGAATCATATCAAGGAACACAACGAGAACGTTGGATTCTTCGGGTTCTTTGAATGTGTTGATGACCAGGAGGTCGCGAACGCGCTATTTGATGCTGTCAAGCGTTGGCTCTCTGAGCGAAAGATGTCGGCTATGCGCGGTCCAGCAAGCCCGTCCGTGAATGATGAATACGGTCTTCTCATCGATGGCTTTGACAAGCCTCCGGCGATCCTGATGACATACAATCCTCAGTACTATCAAAAGCTCATCGAGAACTACGGGTTGGTGAAGACGAAGGACTTGTTTGCATACTATCTGCATGGGGACAAGGTATTTACCGACAAGCTTGTTCGGGTTTCCGAGCTTGTCAGGAAACGCACTGGTGTCGTAGTGCGTCCCATGGATATGAAGAAATTCGACGAGGAAGTGGCCACCATCAGGGGACTCTATAATAGAGGTTGGGAACACAACTGGGGCGAGGTCCCGATGACGGAGGAAGAGTTCGCCTATGTGGCAAAGGACCTCAAAGCGATTGTCAATCCTAACGTGGTGATCATCGCTGAAATAAATGGAAAGCCAGTGGGTTTTGCCATGTCGCTTCCTGACCTGAACATTGTGTTGAAAGACAACAAGAACGGCTATCTCATACCCGGGATTATCCGCCTGCTTCTGTTCAAGAAAAGAATCAACTTCATGCGCGTTGTAATACTTGGAGTGCTGCCGGAGTACTTGAACACGGGTATCGGGGGGTTGTTGTTCTATGAGACTGGGAAACGGGGAGTAGAACACGGGTACTTCCACGGTGAAGCGAGCTGGGTAATCGAAGACAATGTGATGATGAACCGAGGTGCAGAACTGATGAATGCGGACAAGTATAAGAGGTATCGGATCTACCAGCGCCCGCTCTAGGTCGAGCGGGTGTTCTTATCCACAATGACCAAGAGGACACACTATGCCAGTTAAAAAAGTAGACAAGATTTGGATGAACGGAAAGCTCGTGAATTGGGACGATGCACACATTCACATTCTCTCTCACGTCATTCACTACGGTTCAAGCTGGTTTGAGGGGATTCGGTGTTATGAGACATCGAAAGGAACAGCCATCTTCCGGCTTGACAAGCATATCCGCCGACTCTTTGATTCGGTGAAAATCTATCGTACGGAGATTCCTTACACGGAAGCGCAAATCGAGGAGGCAATTCTCGCGACCATCCGTGCCAACAAGATGAAGTCGTGCTACGTTAGACCGGTCGTCTACCGCGGCTACGGCGATGTTGGCGTGAACCCGCTCGGCTGTCCGGTTGATGTCACGATTGCTGTGTGGGAGTGGGGAAGCTACCTTGGTGCCGAGGCGCTCAATAACGGAATCGATACGTGCATTTCGACCTGGCAGCGACCCGCGCCGAACACGCTTCCGCAAATGGCGAAGGCGGGGGGCAATTATCTCATCTCGCAGCTCATGAAAATCGAAGCGGTGAAGGCGGGATTCTCGGAAGCAATTGCGCTTGATGTGAGCGGCAACCTCAGTGAAGG
>DPLS01000213.1:0-223 GCA_003541875.1 Bacteroidota bacterium
GAATAGCTGCCTGCATGTAATTGATATAAGTACACTCCGCTTCCAACGGTCTGCCCATGACTGTTCGTCGAGTTCCACACGACGAAGCGATTTCCGGGTTCCTGCAACTCATCCACGAGTGTCTTCACCTCCCGGCCGAGAATGTCGTAGATCTTCAGCATGACCTGTGATCTGTTCGGCAGGCTGTACCGTATCGTCGTGGATGGATTGAATGGATTGGGAT
>DPLS01000213.1:473-1247 GCA_003541875.1 Bacteroidota bacterium
TTGAATGGATTGGGATAGTTCTGCAATAATGCAAATTCCTGTGGAAGCAACGATTGTCCAACGACCTTCAACACAATTCGTGAGGGGCCGCCGGAGATCGTCGTTGCACCTTCCCCTGAGATCGGCAGTTCCTCTGAGCCAATCAGCAAGGACGTGGTAAGTGGCTGTCCGTTTATCCCCCAGTCTATTGTAAGTGGATACTGCACGGAAGACATTTGGATTGGAATCTCACGGACCTTGCCTTTCTGGACATGTTCGAGCATACGGTTTGTCACGAACCTCGCGCTGAATATGCCCTCTGGCGCCGGTGGTGGGAGTTCAAATGATGCCAACAGGTTCTCCTCAAGCGACTCTGAGGTGAAGTAGAGAATCTGTTTTGCCCCACTGAGATCCGAGAAGGTGATTGAGGCTGCCTCGGCAAGAACAAGAGAAATATTTGGAACCCCCCTGTTGGGAGAGGGCGCGCCTTCAGAGAGAATCAGGTTGCCCGCACCACCCGCCTTTACCCAGTACCCCCTGCCTGGTTCCAGCGTATCGACCGCCTCATACCCTCCGTTATATCCGAAGAATAGGGACTGGACGATCCCGGGTGGAGTCTGTCGGATTGTTGTGACTGGTACCGGAATGGAGATGGAGCCAATCAGGTTCCATTGTGGTTGCAGGTCCACGGTGTCTCTCGTCTTTGGAATTCCGCTGATGGGCACGGATTGTTGACCGTTGAACTTCACCATGTAACCAACCCCATGTTGCAGCGTGTCTCTTGAGACATAACCG
>DPLS01000213.1:1584-2664 GCA_003541875.1 Bacteroidota bacterium
ACAATGTTCCAACTGTTTTCATACACATAGTATCTGGTGCCTGGGACATAAACCGTCACCGTTTTGACTTCACTTGGCAAGTATCCAGGTCTGTACAATCTAGCCTTGAACGTCGTGGTTCCCACAACGTAGATCGAACTGCTCCCATACAGTACGAATGGGCCCCCGCGATCGGGGGTTGACCCGTCAACTGTGTAGCGCAGAGTGTCACCGATGCGCAGATCGAATGTTGAACTGAGCGTCCCCTTCCGTCCTGCATTCCCTGGATGAATCGAAACGCATAGAAGGATTGCCAATCCGAGGATGGTTCGTGCTAAAATGGCTGCACCATACAGTCGAGTTACAAAGGATGAATATGGTCTCGTGTGCAAGTTGCCAAGATGCACGCACAAATACAACGAAAAAAAAGGTTGATCTCTCGAGAGTGTACTGACCCAATAGAAATTGCGGGGTTCGCGTCCGATAGAAATGTCGGGTGGCGTTAAAGTTTGCCCAACAGCCGGGCTCCCGGTCGTAACGAAAATCTCTTGTCAGCCCTGAGGAATGGAACGAAGCAGGATTATGATCCATGCTGTACGGGATGATCTGACGGTGACCGAGAGTGGCCAAATGCCCTGATATCAATGTGTCCTGCCTATCCGAGGTAAACTCACGACGAATGCCTTTCTGGGCCAGCAGATTCAAGGGCGGAGCATCCTGCTATCACATCAAGCGCTCAACTGCCTCCGTCCAAAACAAAGAACCCCATGCATTGCTGCATGGGGTTCTTCACTTGGAGGTATGGATGTAGCCTTTACTTCAACAGCAGGAGCCCCGCCTCAGAGAACTCCAACGGCCAGGCGGGGACTACTTGAGAAACAGTAGCTTCTTGCTTGCCACAAAATCTCCCGCCTGTATCCGATAGAAGTAAACTCCGCTCGCAGCATTCATGGCCTTCCACTCGACTGACCTGTACCCGACCTTCTGTTCCTCGTTCACAAGTGTTGCGACTTCCTGACCGAGGATGTTGAACACCTTGAGACTCACACGTGAGTCTTTTGGAAGATCGTACTTGATTGTCGTACTCGGGTTGAACGGGTT
>DPLS01000213.1:2987-5887 GCA_003541875.1 Bacteroidota bacterium
GAACCGCCCACTCTGAACGCAACTTCATCGATTACGAGCTCTGTTCCCACTTGTCCACTTCCAAGACCTGATGCCACGATGATAATCAGTGAATCCGGTATCAGATTGGACTGAATCGTGAGTGGAAACTCACGATAAGTAAATTGACTGATCGTCGAATCTATCTTGAAAGTACAACTGTCCTGCGACGCAATGACACTGTCACCGCTCATCAAGCCCACGATAATGTATGCTCGATCTCCGGGCATGATGTTTGACTTCAGACAAGCCGAGAATCTTGTCGGTATCTGGCTGAAGTTATATGCAACCTGAAGAAAGGCTACTCCCGGAAAGGGAAATCCAGGGTTCAATGTCCTCACTTTCATTGCGTAATTACCCTGACAACCCGGAGAATAAGGCTCAACATTCACAAGAGGAAGACTATTTGTAGTCTGCCAACCAACGGGATTATTGTTACTATCGGGATCGGTTACCCATAGTTCAAACCCGGCATTCGGGATTTGCGCCTGCAATGTTCCGCACGCAAGCACGGCTGTGAGAAGCAGTGCAATTCGTTTCATAAGTCCTCCAAAGAAGTTGAATGATGAAAATGTGTGGTACGCTGCGACTACTTCGCCCAATCTTCAGAACATCAAGGCACATACTCCCCATGGTCGGTCTGCAATCTCATTTTGTCAGTATCATCTTTTTCGTTTCAGCAAGGCCTCCTACAACGAGGCGATACAGATACACGCCGCTCGCGAAACGAGTTGCGTCCCACACTGCAGAGTGATAGCCTGCCGGTATCACAGAGTTTGCCAGGACTGCGACTTCCCGCCCCAGCACATCGTACACTTTCAGGCTAACAAGGCTGGCAGTTGTCAACTGATAGCTTATGGTTGTGCTTGGATTGAACGGGTTGGGATAATTCTGCTCAAGTGCAAACCGCGTTGGTCCGGAGTGGTTTTCACCTACAGATGTGATGGGTCCAGTGCTCTTATAAACACCACCTCCATACGTTCCAACGATAAGCTGACCTGCAAATGATGTTGGCCCACCTGTGGTTCGGGAACCAACCCATGACACCTCAAAGTCACCGCCAAGATACCGATTCACCCAGGGATCGGATGTAAACGCCCTCCTCTCGTAGAGTCCGGCCGATGTGCCCGCAAGTTCACGAAGAGGTTGATTTTGATACTCATAGAAGCCTGCCAGGCGCACCTTGATACCGGAATCAAAAGAGGGGGCGGCTGTCCAGGGACTGGTGTTGTCTCTTTCATAAACCACGTTGACAGAACTAGAGGCGAGGAATTTGTTGTTCAATGTTCGGTCGAAGCTCACGACACCCACGAACTGAAGCCCGTGCTGGCTCCACGACGATCCCCCAGTCGTTGTGCGGTAAACGCCATCGCCAGATCCACTTCCGGCAAAAGGCCCGGTCGAAACAAAGTACTCATTGTCGCTCACCTCTTCGATCCCCGTGATGTTTGTGGTGAGATTGGAAGGAAGGCGCAAGGAGCCCCACGTTGACCCACCGTTGGTGCTGGTGTGAACATATTCTCCTTGGCCGGCCGCCCTCGGGTTGCCCGGCCTTTTGGTTGAGATGTTGATGATCCCGGAAGCGTTCATTCCATACAGAGTCTGGCTGAAATTCAGTCCACCGTCGTTTGACCTGTACAACCCGTTGTTTCCGGTTCCCGCAAGAACGGTGATATTGTCCGATGCAAGCGCGGTGACGACATCCCCGTTCGGGAGGCCGCTTCCGACTCTGGAGATACTTGTCCCGTCAATCAGAAAGAGACCATCGAATTGGGCCGAGACAAGCAGCTTCTCATTTGGCAGCATGGTCGCCGCTACGATGTGAGTATTCTTCAAGCCCTGGGATGATTGCGTCCAGAACTGTCCGAAGTCGACCGAACGTGCAACACTTCCCCCTGCCGTACCAAGCATCTGAGCATCCCGATCACACCATGATGCGATAGCCGGTCCGAACACACCTGATCCTGCCGGCACCATCGGATTCCTCTCCACCCATGTTTGCCCGGCATTGAACGATACGAGCACCGTTGTTCCTCCAGCCGCCAGTATGGTGTCGCCAATAGAAGCCATGGTCCTGAGCACCACCCCACCGCGGATGTGCATCAACTCCCACGTGCCGGTTGCTGTTGAACGGCGATAGATGAACGACGAATCGGGGATCGTTGTTGCTGTTCGGCGGCCAACGACGTACACATAGTTTGCATTTGCCGTCATGGAAGATCCGTTGAATTGTGCCGACGAGGGATTGATGATTGTCCAGAGTAAACCCCCGTCTGTAGAGCGAATGACTCCGTTTCGGTCACCTCCAACATAGAAGTCATTTCCTTGTCGGACCATGCTGTTTGCGGAGAGGACTCCTGAACTCACGAGGTAAAAGTTCTCTCCACTGTCCGGTGACCAGAAGACCGATTGGCTTGATGTGCTTGAACAACAGGCAATCAGTTGCCCTGATGCGTTCAACGCGAGAGATGTGACGGTCCTGCCACCCATATTGATGTTCGCCGGCCGAACCCATGTCGTTCCTCCGTCTGTGCTTTTCCATACACCGGAGTTGGCAGCTCCCAGGTAGATGCGACCGCCGGAACCTACGACGAAAGCTCTGATGTCCAAATTCATCTGCGAAACCTGAACCCAACTCCCGCCCCGGTTCGTTGTCTTGTACACGCCGCCGAAGTATGTCCCCGCAAGGATGTCTCCGGTGTTATCGACAGCGAAACATTGGACAACGCCCCCTTCCGGACCGTTGAGGGATTGCCAGAAACCCGGTTGGGAGTATGCAGGAATGGCCGCTCCCATTCCGAGGAACACAAACGCAACGCGCACCAACCACAGTCTCTGCTCAACCACATGGTTCATAACGCACCTCCTTGTGAATGATGTGA
>DPLS01000362.1:0-1762 GCA_003541875.1 Bacteroidota bacterium
CGGGATCCAGCCATCCTTCACCATCAACTTCAGAAACCCAGGCGGCAAATCGACGTGACGGATGAGGTGGGATACTTTGCCCAACCGGGAAGGGGCCGCGAATCTTGTACACGTTGAACCATGCATGCACCTCAAGTCCGGCGTTGTGAGCTTCAGCGAGCAGAAACGCAAGGGGATCCCATCCCGGATCTTTTCCAAGCGTACCCGTAAGGTTCTCAGCCCACGGCTCATAGCTTGATCGATAGTATGCATCGCCTCGTGCGCGGACTTGAAACAGGATGGTATTGAAATGTGCTGCTTTGAGGTCAGCGACGATCTTCTTGAGAGAGGATTGCTGTTCGACCCGATCGAGAGTTCTCGGCCAGTCAAGGCCCGCCGTGGTCGCAACCCACACAGCCCGCACTTCCTGCTTCGGTGCGGCGATGAATCGCTGCGCATAAGCAGAGTTCACCCTACACAGTAGCAGGATAGCTACTGTTGTCGCGAGAATCCATATTCTGGATGTTGAAGAGGATGACATGCCGGGGATACAATGTATAGAGGCAAACTCAGGGAAGCAAGACTCAAAAGGCCTAGTCAATCAGACCGGACAGCAGTTTCACAATCCGGTCGACAGTGATACCAACCCTGTGTTCATCCGTTGAGATGATGATGTCGGCCTGCTCATAGAATTGCACACGGTGGGCATACAGTTCCTTGATGCGCAAACGAAGCGCCTCCTCGCTCAATCGATCACCAGCGATATCCACGAGGATGGGCCGATCACTCTTGTGGTGAAGCCTTTTGTACAACTGGTCGGGGGCCGTCTTAAGATACACGAGAATACCTGATTCCCGAATAACCGGGAAGTTGACCGGGTCGACGATCGTTCCTCCACCCAGAGAGATAACCATATGATCTCTACTCACTAACCCCTGAATGAGGGCCCGTTCAAGAGTTCTGAAATATTCCTCTCCATGTTCTTTGAAGATCTCTTTCACCGTTTTCCCGGTTTGCCGCTCGATCGCTTTGTCTATGTCAACAAAATCATACCCCAGCGTGTTGGCAAGGATCGGCCCAATGGTGCTTTTGCCGCTCCCCATGAATCCCGTGAGGTAGATGCGTTGATTTCGTTTGTTTTCCGGCGCCTTCATCGATGTTGCCCCCCGAATCGGAGCTCTCCACGAAGAATCGTACTGGGCTTGTTTGCGTGTTGCACCAGGCGTGAACCGAGTGTGACATCAAAACCTAGCTGCTCGGCCAGTGCGAAGAATGGCATTCCTGTCGACCGGTCAGGATCGGTGAACACTGCCCAACCATCCTTCTTGAGAGCACGTCGAACAAAGTCCAGGATCGGGACGAAACTCTTCTGCTCGTAGACAACGTCAGCCGCGATTATCACGTCAACTGGTTCCGGTTCCTGGTCGGTCCGCCAATCCAAGAGACAGAATTCGACTCTTGAATCCACAACATATTGTGGAAGGTTCTTCAGTGCGTTGTATTGGGCGAAGATGAGTGCATCAGGCTCATAGTCAGATACGCGGACATGAGCCCCCGCTGCCGCTGCCACGATTCCTGCAAGCCCGAGGCCACAACCCAACTCGAGAACACTTTTGTCTTGCAGACTCATTTCTTCCAAACAGGAGCGGGCAAGCTCAATGGAAGATGGCCACAACTCGGCCCAATATGGGAGTCGCTCATCTCTGGCAAATGCCTCGGGTTGAACTTTCTGCAATAGCGTGTTGGTATCTCTAACCCTGAGAATGAAGAATGAACGTGAGCC
>DPLS01000362.1:2113-13446 GCA_003541875.1 Bacteroidota bacterium
GTGAGTGCGGACGTTGATATGCCTGCTGCGGCCAAGGACTGCACTCAGTAGGTAAACACGGTACCGAGCTGAAAAATCATGCCGTCGGTCTCTACGCGCGCATCAAACGGCGCAAGACTCACGGTGATAGGCGTTCCATGATACATAATCGGCGATGTGGTAAACTGATTGGTGGTTTGAAACTGCAGGTCACGGAACTTCATCTCTGCATTGATGGAGAACCATTCGGTAAACCGATAGCTCAGCCCACCCAACACGTGAATCCCGAAACCATGCCCGGTCGCTGTTGTGGGCGCTTCGGCGTCACCGAGCTTGTATACTCGTCTCCCAAAATACCCCCCCACCCCCCCACCCATGAAGACGCCAAACGCCTGACCCGAGACGGGGAGAAGGAAGTATCCAGTCAGCTCGACGGGGATGGCAACGTACCCATCCTCCACTGGCACCGACTGCGCCGTAGAGAAGAATTTCGAATAGCCCATTGTTGTCCTGATATACTCAGCAGAAAGTCCAAGGGCGAGGCGAGTTTCGGAAAACTGGTGGCGGACCTCCACACCGTAACCAAAAAATCCTTCAAGGGGAAAATACTGGCTGCTCTGGAAGATATCCCGAGAACTGGGATTGGGGAAGAGACGGGAAGCGGTCGTGAAACTTCCACTGAGTGCAACAGAAAAGTATCGCTCCTGCGCCCACGCTGAAGACGCAATCGTCGACACACCCAAGACGAACAGAGCTGCCAAGGAAACTCTACTCATCATTGCCCACCTCACATCAGAGCTTATCTGAAGAAGTCGTCCCTGTTATCTTCTATGTCAGCATTCTCCTTGAGTTTTGCAATCCAATCAGCCAGGAAACGGTTTTTCTTTTCCTGAAGCAACTGATTCCTCAAGCCATCGCGTTCGGCTGCATAGGCAGCGGAATCAAATTGGCTTTGTGAGAGAAGCTGAATAAGATACGCGCCGCGGAAACCGGACACCGGCGGAGAGATCTGTCCGACTGAGAGACCGGAAACAGCACCGACAAAATTGAGGTCGCGACCAATCCCGGGCACACCTGCAGAAAGCGTGAACTGGCCCGATCGCTGGGCGTGTATTGCAGGGTTGAGCTGCGTGACTTTTGTGAGACTGTCGGTCGGAGATAGTTTTGTCCTAAGAGCAGCAGCAACTTCCTCGGCCTTCGCGAGCTTCTTCTTTCGCAGCACCAAGGGCTTGATGGATTCCTTTACCTCGTCGAATGGTCTCACTCCGGCATTCTTGATTTCGGCAACCGAAAATACAGCATAACCGTTCGGGACGCCAAAGGGTTCACTCACGGTGCCAACCTTGTTCTTGAAAGCCCACCTTGTCACTGATTCGTTGACACCGAGTCCGGGAACGATGCCGCCCTTCTCCTGCACCTGCGATTCCTTCACTTCAAGACCCGTGGATTGTGCCTCTTTGGTGAACTCTGACGCTCGCGCGTTGTAGGCAAAGTCCCGTGACCGCTCGAAGATATCGTTCTTCGTTTGAGAGCCGGTCGTAATGGGCAGGAAAATCTTGGAGACTCTCACTTCTCTGTTATCCTTGCCTGTCAGCTTGATGATGTGTATGCCAAATTGTGTGCGGATCGGACCGGCGATCTCGCCAATTCTCATCTTGAAGGCTGTATTTTCGAACTCCTTTACCATCCTTCCTTTGGTAAACCATCCGAGGTCGCCACCACGCGCCGCAGAGCCGGGATCCTTTGAGTACTTCTTCGCAAGCGCCGAGAAGTCCTTCCCGGTTCTTGCTCCTGCCGCAACCTCCCGGGCCGTGGCCTTAACGGCATTCGTATCCTTCTCTCCTTCGAACGAGAAAAGAATATGGCTGGCTCTGAGATAGTCGTTGTCAGACTTCCGTTGATCGATGACCTTCATCAACTGATAGCCGTCGTTCTCAAGCCGCGGACCCAGCACGTCTCCAATCCTTCCTGCAAAAACGAGGCTGTCTGTACCCGGATTCAACTCACCATGCCGGAACCACGCACCACTATCGGTCTTGTCGGTATATGTTGCAGTGAGCTGGACAAAATCCATCCCGCTCCGGGCTTTTGATGCTGCATCTTCAATCTCCGTTCGTCGACCGTTCGAATCTGCTGCCGATGGCATCTCTCTGAACTGCACGTACTTGAGCTTCCGGCTAGCCTCCACCTTATACTGATCCAGGTTCTCTTCATAGTACGCTTTCAGATCCTCATCACTGACTTGCACCTCATCATCTTTCACCAATTGGTTTGCGTCAAAGAGCGCATACAAAACATCGTACTGCTGCCGCTGATCGGCAAACCGGGCACGAACATCCCCTTCACTCACTCTAACGGAAGCCAGAGCCAAACTCTGCAATTTCTCCGATAGCCGTTGCCGCTTGAGTTCCGGTTCAACCTGAGCAAGAATATCCTTGTTGCGAGGATCCATAATCGCCTGATCGTATGCCTGGCGGTTGAAACGGCCGAGGGAATCCATGAAATTCCGTGTAAGCATTTGAGGTGGGTTCTCGCCCCGCGCCCAATCACGCAACTCGTCATCCGTCACCGTTATACCCAGACGTTTTATTTCCTCGTCAACGAGATGTTGGGTGATGATGGTCTGCCAGACCTGTTCCCGGACCTGCTTGAGTTGATTTTCATCGGGCTCATTCCCGGTTTGGGATTTTTGATTGTCGGAGAAGACCTTGAGGAGGTCCGAGAACTCTTTGTAGGTAACTTTCTTTCCATTCACTTTTCCAACGACATCTGAACCTCTCCCGCGGAGCCCCATATAGTCCATTCCCCATTCGAAGACGATGGTGATGAGGAATGCAATTAGAAGCCCGAAGAGTACGTATGGCATGCTATCACGCATGCGAGTCATGATCGGCATAGCGGGAAACGACCTCCAAACAGGTAAGAAGAAATACTATAGAAACACGTTCAATATAACTTAAACCCCCAGGAAATGCAACGCTTTTTTGATTGACTATTGGTCGGGATTGGTTTATATTTGTGAGCTTAAATTACGAAGAGTGCTCCCTTCCAAGTTATTTCCCGTACGCTTGATCCCGGAGGTTTGTAGTGCGAAAGAACCGAGGTAAAATCTTTCTTATTGTTGCAACCGTCCTGTTGTCGCTGTACTTCCTGTACCCGACATGGAAGGACCATCAGCTTCATAATCAACTATTGTCTCTTCGAGGCATTGATAGTGTCCAATTCCTTGAGACCAAAGACAGCGAGATACGAGATGCCCGGACCAAACGCATCAAGCTTGGTCTTGACCTGCAAGGTGGAATGCGTGTCGTCCTTGAAACAAATGTCCTCAAATTGGTTGAGGATCTCGCGAAGAATAAGGACGACGCATATGCTGACATCATCCGTCAAGTGCGGGAGGAGTCCAAAAAGTCTGAGGAATCTCCCGTTCTTCTGCTGCGGAAGAAGTTTGAAGAACGCCAGATTCGCATGAGTAGGTACTATGGCAGCTTACGTGACGAAAACGAGAAGATTTACACTTTCCTGGAAGACGAGGCGAAGAAGGCCATAGACCGCGGGATTGAGATCGTTCGAAACCGTGTTGATCAATACGGGGTGTCTGAACCTTCAATCCAAAAACTCGGCGGAACCAGAATCATCGTCGAGCTTCCGGGTGTCACAAAGGAATCCGAGGTTCGCCAACTTTTGCAGGGCACCGCGCTGCTTGAGTTCAAGCTGCTGAAGGACCCCGAGGTATCATACAGGGTACTTGAATCGATCGACAAGGCACTTGCATCTACGGGCGGGGTCGCTGACTCTTCCGATACTACTGCGAAGAAGGACACGACAAAGATCTCGACCCCCGAAGGAGAGAAGACTGCCGAGGAGCTTGCCAGGGAGCACCCATTGTTCACACTGATGGGTGCCAACAAACAGTCAGGTGAAGCGGCTGTCCCCGAGGATTTCAAGGATAAGGTGCGCCGGCTATTGGACCGAGAAGATATCAAGGCTCTCATTCCCACGGACATGCAGTTCGCCTGGAGTGCAAAGACGCACCTCTCGCAGGATGGTCGAAAATTCTACAACCTCTACCCGGTGAAGACCACTCCGGAACTCACAGGAGGAGTGATAGTCAATGCCAAGGGAACTGTCGATCCCAATACGAGTATGCCCATCGTGACAATGGAGATGAACAGCGAAGGATCGCGGGATTGGGCACGGATCACAGGTGCCAACATCAACAAGCGCATCGCCATCGTGCTCGACAATGCGGTGTTCTCCGCGCCCGTGGTCCGCAACAAGATCATCGGAGGACATTCTCAGATCGAGGGAATGGAAAATCAGGACGAAGCGCGACTGCTTGAAATTGTTCTTAAAGCTGGTGCATTGCCTGCCCCGGTTGAGATCGTAGAACAACGGTCGGTGGGTGCTTCACTCGGTGAAGATTCAATCCGCAGCGGCATCTACTCTTCGGTTCTGGCAACCGTACTGACGATCTTATTCATGGTTGTGTATTACCGAACAGGGGGGGCCATCGCCGACATAGCGGTGGTCTTTTGCCTTCTCTTTGTGCTCGCCGTTCTAGCTGCTTTCCAGGGAACGCTTACGCTTCCGGGCACAGCCGGCATCATTCTTACGTTGGCTGTGGCAGTTGATGCAAACGTCCTGATTTATGAGCGCATCCGCGAAGAACAGGCAACCGGAAAGACTATGCGCGCCGCGATCGACGCTGGGTATTCAAAGGCATTTACTGCCATCTTTGACTCCAACCTGACGACATTCATTACAGGTGTGATCCTGTACCAATTCGGAACGGGACCCGTTCAAGGATTTGCGCTCACACTGATGATTGGCATTGCCGCCAGCATGTTCAGTTCCATCTTTATCACGAGGGTGATATTTGAAATGCTAACCGAAAAGTATGGTGCCGTGAGCTTCGGCTAGGGAAACTCTGCGCCGCAAGAGCAATTGATCGATTGACTTACTGGAGAACGAGTACATGAGGCTGTTTAAGAAAACAAATATTGATTTCATGGGGAAGCGGAAAATCTGGTACTCCATTTCCTTAACGTTGCTTGTGATTGGAATGATCTCCCTTGTCATCAAGGGACCTGACTTCGGAATTGATTTCCTCGGCGGAACAGAATTAATCGTTGCTTTCAGCCAGGACGTGCAAATATCCGATGTCCGCACAGCAATGGACAAAATCGGGATGAAAGCTGAGATCAAGACGTTCGGCTCAACAAAAGATATCCTGATTCGGACGGTAGAACAGGGAGAGGGTGGCACCGTAGCGGATAAGATTCGCGGCACACTGAAGGCGTCCTTCCCCGATAATCCGTTCAGTGTCCTCAAGGAGGACAAGATCGGGCCCAAGGTGGGTGCAGAACTGCGCCGGGATGCCATCTATGCGGTCATTGCATCTCTTATAGCCATCGGGCTATATGTGGCGTTCAGGTTCAAGTTTATCTACGGCGTTGGTGCCGTTGTAGCACTTTTCCACGACGTGCTGATTACTCTCGGCATGGTTTCGATCTTCGATGGAATGCTAAACCTTGAAATCACCCAAAACATGATCGCGGCGTTCTTGACACTTGTCGGTCTCTCCATCAACGACACCGTGGTCATATTCGATCGTATGCGTGAGAACCAAAAAATCTTCCGGGGCATGAGCCTCAATGATGTCATGAACAAGAGCCTGAATGAGACTCTGAGCCGCACGATTATTACATCGGGCACCATCTTCATTGTGCTTGTCGTGTTGCTGGTATTTGGAGGAGAGGTCAACCGCGGGTTTTCATTTGCGCTCACTATCGGCATTATTACGGGAACCTATTCTTCAATCTACATAGCGAGCGCGGTCGTGCTTGAATGGGCGCTCCGCACTCAGCGACAAGCAAAGCTGATCGACTAAGAGAACTGGCGAACGGGGTCTCTATGAAGTTCAAAGTTGCACACCAGGGAACGGTAACAGTCATCAGTCTGCAAGGGAACGTGATGGGAGGTCCTGACGCGACCACTCTCAACTCTCAGCTCCATGAGTTGATGTTGGAAGGGAAGAAGCGGGTCGTGCTCGATCTCGCCGAAGTCGAATTCATGAATAGCTCCGGTCTTGGCATGCTGATCGGTGGCGCATCGACACTGAAGAATGCCGGCGGGACGTTGAAGCTCGCGCTCGCGTCGGAGAAGATTCTCGCCCTCATCAAGATTACGAAACTGTCGCCTCTCTTCGAGCACTTCGATTCTGTGAAAGCAGCCGTTGACAGTTTTAAGAAATAGATTGCTTCTCACACATGATTCTCCGACCTTTCATCGTGAAAGCTCGGAGATTTTTTTTGCCTATGTGTTCCCCTTTCATGATCAACGCTCACATGACGGTTCCCATCTCTCCTCTGTCCGGAATGCGTACAGCCGCCTGGCAGACTCCATAGACTTTGGCAAGGAAATAGAACGCGCATGGCTGTTCAGGTAATTGTTGGTGCCCAGTGGGGCGATGAAGGGAAAGGAAAGATTGTGGACATGCTTTCAGAGCATGTCGATATCGTCGCGCGGTACCAGGGGGGCGCCAATGCGGGACACACCGTATGTATTGGCAAAGCAGAATATGTACTGCATCTCATCCCTTCGGGCATCTTTCACCCACACATTACGTGCGTGATTGGCAACGGCGTTGTCATTGATCCAACCGCTCTGATGGAAGAGATTGGCAAACTTGAGGCTGCGGGGGTCAACATCAAGGGGAGGCTGCTCATCAGTCACAACGCCCATCTCATTATGCCATATCACAAGTTGCTCGATACAATCCGCGAACAGGGCGGAGCAAAGATCGGAACAACCGGACGTGGCATCGGGCCGGCGTATATAGACAAGTTCATGCGAAGTGGAATTAAGATCGTCGACCTTCTTGACCGGGACGTTTTTGCACAGAAGCTCAAGGCCAACATCGAGGAGAAGAACCAGATCCTCACAAAGGTATATGGCGAGACGAAGATAGATGTCGATGCACTGATCAACGAGTACCAGGAATTCGACAAGAGGATTGACGAATACATCACCGACACCGCTCTCTATCTCAACCAGGCGCTCAAACAAGGAAAGCAGATCATTGCGGAAGGCGCCCAGGGTGCACTGCTGGATGTTGACCATGGCACATACCCCTTCGTGACTTCCTCCAATCCGACCTCGGGTGGTGCGTGTACAGGTCTCGGCATCCCCCCAACAGCGGTGAACTCGATCGTTGGCATCGTGAAAGCATACTGCACGAGAGTGGGCAATGGACCGTTCCCTACAGAACTCACCAATGCGACAGGCGAACGCCTTCGTTCCGTCGGCCATGAATTCGGAGCAACAACCGGCCGTCCCCGCCGCTGTGGTTGGTTTGATGCTGTTGCAATGCGCTACTCAGCAATGGTCAACGGGATCGAAAAGATCGCCATCACCAAACTTGACGTGCTTGACGAGTTCGACGAAATCAGCGTGTGCATCGGATACGAATACGGCGGCAAGCGACTCAAGACATTTCCCACGGACGTCAAATCGTTGTCACACATTACTCCGGTCTATGAGTCATTCGGCGGCTGGAAATGCAGCCTTGCTGGAGTGACGTCGTATGGTGACCTGCCTTTGAATGCACGACGCTACATTGAAGCACTGGCGCACCTGAGCGGCACTTCGCTGTGGATTGTCTCAGTGGGCCCACGGCGCGACCAAACAATCATCATTGAATGACCTCATTTCCTCCTCATGAAGGTGTCACGAACAAATACCTTCAAGATCTTCCTGCTTGTTGCAGCCTTCGGATTTGTTGCCGCAATGCTGTTCTACTCGCAGAAGATCATTACGCGCCTTCTCGACAAAGAACGTGAAGTTGTTGATCTCTACGCGAAGGCGTTCGAGTACGTATCCAAGTCCTCTTCGGGAGGAGACCTGACCTTCGTTCTTGACAAGGTCATCAAGACGATTGATTTCCCCGTCATCCTCACCGATACGCAGAACAACCCGATCTATACCACAAACCTTGAGATAGACTCATCGTTGAGTGCCGGCGACAGTCTCACATTCCTCCGTGAGACGCTTGCCGAAATGGACGAAGTGAACAAGCCCATCCCCATCGCCGTCAACGATACTCTCATACTGAACTACGTACACTACGGTGAATCCGATCTCATCAAAAAGCTTCGCTGGCTTCCGTACATCGAGATTTCCATAGCGGCAATATTTATGTTCGTGGCCTATATCGGCTTCAGCTACTTCAAGAGAAGCGAGCAGAGCAATATCTGGGTGGGGATGGCGAAGGAAACAGCGCACCAACTCGGGACACCGCTCTCCAGCATCATGGGCTGGCTGGAAATTATGAGGTCGGATGCCGCCAACACTCCAAAGCTGACGCAAACGCTGAGCGAAATCGAGAACGATGTGGACAGGCTGAACAAGGTGACGGCTCGGTTCTCGAAAATCGGCTCACGTCCGGACCTCAAGGAGGAGAATATCACAATGGTAATCCAGGGCGTTATGCAGTACATTTCCCGGCGTATTCCGAAATCGGGGAAGACCATCGATCTCGCTCTCGAATCGCCTGCCGATCTCCATGCGATGATCAACAGGGAACTGTTCGAGTGGGTTATCGAGAACCTGATGAAGAATGCACTCGATGCCATGGAGGGCCCCACGGGCAAGATCACCTTTGCGATTTCGCAAAGCGGGCATCGGACAACCATTGATGTCACCGACACAGGGAGGGGAATCGACCAAAAACTCCACAAAGAAGTATTCCGCCCCGGGTACAGCACAAAGAAACGTGGTTGGGGATTGGGCTTAAGTCTTTCGAAGAGGATTATTGAGGACTACCACAAGGGAAGGCTGTTCGTGAAGCAGAGCGCTCCGGGAAAGGGGACGACGTTCAGGATAAAGCTGGTAAGATAAGCGGGTTTGCGGCGTCTAGAGGATTGCGTGCGCCCGTGGATCATACAATTCACTTCTCCATGTTCATTCCCAACGTACTTAGCACTTTCCTCGCCTTGTCCTGTCCCATCTCAAACGTCTCACCAAGCTTTGGCTGCACGAACTCGGTGTCCTGCACGGGAAGCTCCTCGTCAGGAGCGATAATCACTGGCGTGATGATGTGCTTGTCCCCATCCTTGAATGAGAACTTTGACTCTTCTCGCTTGAAGATCTCCGCGAGTTGAGTCCTGGTCCCTTGATCGTGAGCGGCACTGAGCGCGGCGGTTTTTATTTTCTCCCATGCTTCCAGATCGTTGTTCACATCCTTCACGGTCTCGATGTCCCGCAAGAAGTATAGGTTGGGAAGTAACTCAAGCGCCGTCCGCATTAGCATTGAGAATACGTTCGGAAACCTCGATTTGATACTCTGTTCGGTTTTGGTGGGATAGCTGGGATACGTATTAACAACAAACAGCTCCTTCACGTCGCCGGCATGGAATATCGCCTTTAGCGGTGTCTTGTTCGAGATACCACCATCAGCATAGTACTGGGGGATGTCTCTCAGATGCGATGGAATCTCCGGATCGGCAACGACTGTCCTTACCGGCGGATACGCTACGGTCGTGATCGTTGAAGCCATGATGTACTCTCTGGCTTTCCCTTCGTCTGGCTCTCCCGTAATGGATCTATGATATGCCTCCCCCGTGCTGAGGGAGCAAAGCGAAACAAAGAATTCGTCCACAATCTTGCGAGCACGAACCAGATCCATGTTCAGATAGCCCTCCACGTACCGCTTGTACAGGGGAGTGTTATCAAACAAGGAATCGACCCCCTCCACGGTGGGCCACAGATCCATGCGTGTGGTGGCAAACTTCAGCATGAGGCCGAAGATTTCCCACCCGCGAATTTTGTAGATGTCGTCATTCGTGATGTTCTTCCAGTGTGATTCAATTTCCGCACGTGCCGCTGCAAGTGTCGGTGCTTGTGCAACAGCCAGCCCGTTTAATGCTCCCACAGATGTCCCCGACAGAATGTTGATACGCCGGTTTGTCCGTTCAAAAAAAGAGAGCACTTCGATCAGCGCCCCGGCCTGGAATGCGCCACGTGCGCCCCCACCGGAGAGCACAAGCGCCAACTTACCCACAGTAATTCCTCAGAGAAGGTGTAGAGAGTTCGATTTGCTGGAGAAGAACAATCGACGCAGGACTAAAGATAGAAAAGTTTGGGAGAGTTACAAGAAATGTCCTTCGCTTATCCCTTCGCGAGAATTCTCCTCGCACTGGCAAAGACCCTGTCGAACATTGGCTCCGTAAGTTTTCCTGTAAACGTATTCTGTTGGCTGGGGTGGTATGAGGCAATGAATGTGAATGGACCGAGCGAGTTGGTGGCGCAATGCGCAAACGCTGGTCTCCTTGCAAACTCGATCTTTCCAGCTTCTTTGTACCCATTCAAGGCAGTTTCAAAGCCAATTCTCCCCAGCCCGACAATCACCCTGACATTCCGTAGCAGTTCAATTTCACGAAGGAGGAACGGTCTGCAGTTTGCCACTTCTTTAGGCAAAGGCTTGTTCTTCGGCGGTGCGCAGCGACATGTTGCAGTAACATAGCAGTCCGTGAGTCTTAGTCCGTCTGTGCGATGGGTTGAAGTCGCCTGGTTTGCAAACCCAGCCCTGAAGAGAGCGCGATAAAGCCAGTTGCCACTCTCATCGCCAGTGAACATCCTCCCTGTCCTGTTGCCACCATGCGCAGCTGGAGCAAGTCCCACCAGAAGCAGTCGAGCGTTCGGGTCACCAAACCCTAGAATAGGCTTCCCCCAGTACTTCTGATCGGCAAAACGCTTCACTTTCTCGCGTGCAACCTTCTCCCGCCATCGAACAAGGCGAGGACAAAGACGACACGAAACAATCTCTCGTTGTATAACTTGGAGTTGAGTCATGTTCCCGTCACGAGTCCCGTTGTCTGAACCAGAGGATTCACTGCAATTACAGTTGAGTCAGATTCTTCGGTCGGAACACTCCCCCAGAATGACGAGTTAGAACCTTGTCCCTAACACATGCGGCAACATCGATCGCCATGTGGGCCAATCATGAGGTATGTCGTGTCCCCAGAGATCAACGTGATGGGGAATTCCCTTCGCTGAAAGGATCCGCCCCAACTGAATGGACCGCTCAGGGGCCTCGTAGTCCCCTTGTCCAGAGAGAATGTAGATGTGCTGCTTGGACCGGAGCTTGCCGAGAAGATACTCATCGGTCAGGTTCGGCAGGTAGTCAGCTGGACTATTGAAGTAGCAGTTGTCATCATAATAGCCATCGCTGTACGCCTTGATGTCGTACGATCCGCTCATCGCAATAGTCCCTTCAAAAATATCAGGGCGGCGGAAGAACGTGTTGGCCGCATGCAGCGCGCCGAGACTTGCACCCGTGGTGATGATCGGAG
>DPLS01000038.1 GCA_003541875.1 Bacteroidota bacterium
AAATTCTTCTTTCAGGGACTTTCCTAGGATTGCTCTTCTGGCTGAGTGGATGTTACACGCAAGTGGGGACTACACGGGAAGTGGGTCACGAAGAAGAAATCTCGTCTGTGGAAGGCGACACCCTGAACTACTCTGGAGATGATACGGGGACCCAAACGTATCGGGTGGGATACGAATACTATTATCCGACGGTCGGATTTGGCTTCTCTATAGGTTATCCCTCGTACTGGGGATACGGTGGTTGGGGCTACTATGATCCATTCTGGTATGGATCCTACTATCCCTATTATCCTTACTACCCGTACTACCCCTACTCTTCACCGTATTATTGTGGGTACTCTTCGTCCTATAATTCCTACTACGGCACAACGAGAACCATTGGGAGGTCTCGCGGCGGCAGTTATGCGGGTGGCGGCGGTGGGGCAGCCACGGGCTACCGTGGAGGCCTGTCCGGTATGCAGGATTTGCCAACAGGGTACAGATCTGCCTCTGGGACGCGTAGTGCTACTCCATCAGGCAGTGCTTCAAGAGTCTCAACGGGAAGAAGAAGTGAGTCTGGTGTTCGTAGTGGCAAGACGGGAAACACAAGCGTCCGCGGTGGGAGATCGTATAGCGGCACAACCAGAGGAGGCTCCAATGCCGGTCAGCCCCGAACCTATACACCACCGGCACGTGGAAATAGTGCTGACCGCGCATCTGCTGCCGTGCGTTCATACTTTCCACCCTCATCACCCTCCCCAGCACAGAGTGCACCGCCCAGTAGCGGTGGACGATCTGGCGGATCTGGTGGATATAGTGGTTCGGGTGGATCAGGTGGTGGGTCGCGGGGTGGCAGAAGTCGGTAGCATCAACCGTGTGGCGTGATCGAACAGCGTTGCAGAGGAATGTGAAGAGCGAATATGAAACGTCTTCTTGCAGTATCTTGTCTTGTCATGTGTGTGAGCGTTCATGGATGGGCGCAGAGTGTGTATCTGAGTGATGCAATTCGCTTCTCGACGCCGGGCACAGGAGTTGGCGGGCGGGCGCTGGGTATGGGTGGAGCCTTCACCGGAGTGGCAAACGACTACAGTGCTTTGTACTGGAATCCGGCGGGGCTTGCTCAGCTTGAATATGGCGAATTCTCCTTTGGACTTTCGTATCTCAACTACAAAGACCAGAGTACGTACTTCGGTCAGTCCCAATCCCAATCCAATAATTCGACAACACTCAACGCCTTGGGTATAGCTGCCCCCGTCCCGGTCAAACAGGGCAGCTTCGTTCTTGCCTTCGGCTACAGCCGGGAGAATAACTTCACAACGGGTATGTCCCTCGAGCACCCGAATGCCAACAGTTACATTCAGTCGCTGGCCTATGATCGCGATCTTGTGTACGAGGGCGACGTTTGGAATAATCTTGCCTGGAGACTATTTCTCGCGGATACACTTGCCGGTTCGGGACACTGGGAGAGGTTCACGACAAACGGCAGGCCTGATTCTGCCTACGCCTACTTGTGGAATAGTCCCATCAAAGATCAGGTCACACAAATCGAAAGGGTTTTTGAAGGGGGCGGACTCAATAACTGGACCGCCGGTGGCGCAATCGATGTTGCGAAGAATTTTTCTGTTGGTGTTAGCCTCACATATCAGGCCGGGAGTTATGAATATGACGGAACGTATGTCGAGCAGGACGACCAGAACGTCTATCGGAGTAACAACTCGGTGGACCCAAACAACTTCTACAGCTTTGAGGTAAACGATGTTGTTAGAAGCGATATTTATGGCTTCGGGGCAAAGTTCGGGTTTATGTACCGGGAGCCCGACCGATATAGAATTGGTGTAAACATCAAGACACCAATAGTGTACAATGTGAAAGAAAAGTTCGGAACCGTATATACATCAACGCCCGATTTCGGAGAGATTGTAACGATCGGCGGGCCCGCCGATTCCTATAACGAATATGAGCTTATCACACCCTGGGTATTTAGTGCCGGCGGATCAGTAATGGTAGGCGGTTTGGTCATCGCTTCAGATGTTGAGTACACCGACTGGACTCAGATGGAGTTTCGGGACGCGAACCAGGACATCCTTGCCCTGAATCAACAGTTCAAGGCAGTGTTCCGGGGGACGGCAAACGTGAGGGTCGGAGCCGAGTATGCATTCAGGCCGTCGTCTTTCCGATTGCGGGGTGGTTTTATCTACAACACGTCACCTTATCAGAACGACCCATCTTCGCGCGACCAGAAGTATGTCACCGCAGGAGCAGGCGTGCCGCTCGGTGAATCCGCAATGCTTGACCTAGCATATGCTCGTGGGTGGTGGGAAACACTTCGCGACAACTTTGATAGGTCGGCAACGATCTATGAGAAGATTGTCACCAACACATTCCTTGCAACAATCTCCTTTAGGTTCTAGCTTCCACATTGCATGAGTAACCGGCTTTGGATATATTGAAGTCCGCCAGTGTGGCGGACTTCTTCATTATCTACCCGCGGAGCCTTTCCGTTGAGCTCAAAAGCAAAGATCATTGTTGGTCTCTCTAGCGTGATCGTTGTTGTCGGCATCGCCACACTCCTCTTTTTGCGATACCAAATCAGGAAGTCCTTCCCCAAAACGGACGGCACCGCATCGGTTACCGGTCTTGAGCAGCCAGCGCAGGTTATTCGGGACAGCTACGGGGTTCCCCGGATCGAAGCCGCGAGCGAACACGATTTGATGTTTGTCCTCGGCTATGTCCAAGCTCAGGATCGCCTTTGGCAGATGGATCTTGCGCGCCGTGTTGGAGAAGGGCGGCTTTCAGAGCTGTTTGGCTTTGAGACGCTGCCCTTCGACAAAATGTTCCGTATTGTTGGCATCCGCGACATAGCGGAGCGAGTCGAGCAGGCTATCACACCAGAATCGCAACAACGGCTTCAATGGTATGCTGATGGTGTGAATGCGTTCATCATATCCCACAAGGGGAAGTACCCGATTGAGTTCGACATGCTGCGGTACGATCCCGAACCCTGGCGCCCTGTTCACAGTCTTATCATTGGCCGATTGATGGCGTGGGAACTCAACCTCTCGTGGTGGACCGATCTGACATACGGTGCCGTGGCTGAACGGGTGGGTCTCGAAAAGGCGCTCGACATCTTCCCGCCATTCCCAAAGGACGTTAATCCAATCGTTCCCTCCGAGGCATGGCGGAAGTATGCAAGCCTGACGCAGGATTTTCTGAACACCGCACAGTCATTCGCGGCTTCATGGGGACCCAACGGAATCCTCGGTGGGAGCAACGCCTGGGTTGTTGCTCCCTCGAAGTCTGCGAGCGGCAAGGTCATCCTTGCCAACGACACACATCTACAACTGCAATCGCCTTCTCATTGGTATGAAGTGCAACTGCATGCACCGGGGTACGACGTGTGTGGCATGGCAATCCCCGGAGTTCCGGGCATTGTTGCTGGCAAGAACCAGCACATTGCCTGGGGTCTGACGAACGTTATGGCAGATGACGCTGATTTCTACATCGAGCGGATTGACACAACCAATGGGCAGAAATACTACTACGACGGTGAGTGGCTTCCCGTCACCATTCGCGAAGAAGAAATTCGCGTAAAGGGTGATACGATTGTGCCAGTGACTATCCGGTCAACCCATCACGGTCCCATCGTTACCGACATTCAAACCATGCCAAAGAAGGCAACATATCCGTATGCTGCCAGTATGCGCTGGACCGGCGCGGAGATTTCGGACCAAGTCGAGGCATTCAACAAGATTGATCGTGCAACGCGTTGGGAGGAATTCGCCAGGGGTGTCAGCGAGTTTTCCGGCCCCGGACAGAACTTCGTGTATGGTGATACCGAGGGAAACATCGGGTACTGGTGCGGGGTGAAACTGCCAATTCGCGGCAAGCAGAGTTCGTTGCTGCCGCTGCCAGGGTGGGATCCTTCGGCAGAATGGAAGGGCTTTGTCCCATTCAACGAACTTCCGCATCTCTACAATCCACCCGAAGGGTACATTGCAACGGCCAACAACAAAATCGTTGACGATGCCTATCCGTACTATATTTCCGATTTGTGGGAACCCGCCTCACGCATCGAGAGACTGCGAGAAGTTCTCGGAGCGCAAACAAGGTTCGCCGTCCAGGATTTCGAGCGGTTGCAGAACGACATGTTCTCCCACCAGGCAAAAAGACTGGTGCCCCATGTTCTTGCCGCGCTGGAGAATACCACGATCGGCATTCCAGAAGAGAAAACAGTGGTGGAGTATTTGAAGAATTGGAACTTCACCTTCACGAAAGAGGATATTGCCACCACAATCTACCAGGAGTTCTTTGTCAAGCTGTTGGAAAACATCTACAGAGATGAAATGGGCGACAGTCTGTTTCATGACTGGGTGATTCTGGGCAACATCCCGATTCGGGTGACGACAAAGCTCGTGGAGGGGGGGGCGTCCAACTGGTTTGACGACGTGAGAACGGACTCCGTTGAAACGTGTGACCAGATCATACGGATGAGTTTGAGAGACGCGATCCGTATTATGCGAGATAGTGTAAGCACCCAGACGAAGGATTGGCGCTGGGGAGATAGACATACCGTGACGCTGAGACATCCATTCGGACTTGTGAAGCCTCTCGATCGGCTCTTCAACATCGGTCCGTTTCCATATGGTGGCGGCGCAACAACGCTCATGAGCGGCGAGTTTAGCTTCAACGAGCCGTTTCAAGTAACAGTTGGCGCTTCGTTCCGGCAGATATTTGATTTTGCGAAGCCGGATGAATGGCGCGCCATATTGCCATCCGGTGAATCGGGACAGGCATTGCATCAGCACTACGATGATCAGACTCAACTCTGGCTCAACGGTGCGTATCGCACGGTAACCTCAAAACGCGAGACTGGACAATGGGAGAGACTGACACTCAACCCGGTCCGGTAAATACAGGATTCTCCGCCGGCCTGCTTTCCGCTCTCGGGAAGGCCAAGAGCGTTGTGGCGTTCACTGGCGCCGGCATCTCTGCAGAGAGCGGCGTGCCCACCTTCCGAGGTACTGACGGTATCTGGAAGAAATTCAAACCAGAAGAACTCGCGAACATCAACGCGTTCATGAAAAATCCCGAGCTTGTGTGGGAATGGTACGCGCATCGGAAGAGGATTATTGCCGGGATCCAGCCCAATGCGGGTCACTACGCTCTCGCGAAAATGGAGCAGACATTCCTCCACTTTGCAGTCATCACCCAGAATATTGACAACCTGCACCGGCGTGCCGGGAGCCATACAGTTTATGAACTACACGGAAATATCGAGCGCAACTATTGCATGAAGTGTGGCACCACGTATTCAAACGAAGAGGTGTTGAACCAGACAGGTGCGCCACATTGTACCAAATGTGGAGGTCTCATCAGGCCGGACGTTGTCTGGTTTGGTGAGATGTTGCCGGACGATGAGTGGGAGAACGCAGTGCGTGTGGCAGCTTCTGCAGACGTATTTTTCTCGATTGGCACGTCGGGGGTGGTCTATCCGGCAGCATCCAT
>DPLS01000241.1:0-2104 GCA_003541875.1 Bacteroidota bacterium
CTCTCAGCAATCTCGTCCTCGGCCATCGTCATTACTTCGCCTTTCGCCACATAGAACTCTCCATTGATCATAACCTCGGAGACGTCGCGGATTGAGAGGTCGTGAAGCAGAAGCGAGGCCAGCATTTCCGAATTCGCATATCCCGAGATAACAGGAAGTCGAACATCATCAAGCGAGAAGAACGTCAGATCGGCTTTCTTCCCTGCCTCAATGGAGCCGGTCTCTTGCGAAAGTCCAAGCGTGTGAGCGCCATTGATCGTGCCCATTCTTACAAGCTCGAGGGGAGAAAACTGTGGGATGCCAGAAATCAACAAGTGCAATTGGTGTAGAAACTTCAACTCCTCAAGCATGTCCACCCCTCCCCAATCGGTGCCAACGGCAAGCCGGATACCTTTTCTCATGAGGTGACGAAGCGAGGGATACCCTGTACGTTTGAACGCTGCCGAGCGTGCACAGACAACAACCGAGCCCCCCGCCTCGGCCAGCATCTTTGTTTCCTGGTTATTAAAGTGGTTCAGATGAACAAAGACCGTATCCGGACGAACAGCGGTGAACTCTTGCAGCACGCCAAAGATGCTCTTCCGAAAAGTCTTCTTCACATTCTCCACATCGCCACGCTGTTCTCCCACGTGTGCGAGAAGCGGCACTTTCAGATCTCTGGCTGCGCGGAGAAGATTTTCAAAACTGTAGACCGTGAACTCTTCCTCTTTGCCAACATTCATGAGAAAGCGATGACGTTCACCTGTTGACGTGCTCACTTTTGAAATCTGGTCCCAGTTCTGAAGGGCAACAACATTCTTCACCTCTGTGCGCGCGATGGCTTGCAGCGCGGTGACGAAACTCTTCTCTGTGTAAGGCAACCCAAACTCCCCGACACACGTGGTTCCAGACTTGAGATGGCTGAAATAAGACATCAGGTGGACATTGCGAATGTCCTCCTGATTGAGCGGGTTCAGAAGTTCCTTGATACACTCCTGAGTTCTGAGATCTGTCTTCCACAACGAACAATGCAGATCGTCCGTCCTCGAGCGCAACAGTACGCTCTCCGAATGAAAATGCGCGTTGATAAACCCGGGCATGATAAGTTTGTTTGACGCATCGACGACGGTTGCGTATGGATGAATGGCAGTGAGGGGATCAAGCTTGTCGGACACCTCAACGATACGATCATTGCGGATAAGCAGATTGTACCCGCCACCACGGTCTTCACCATCGCAGGTGATAACGTAGCCGTTTGCTATGATCTTGAATGAATCCAAGGCGGTTTGCTATCGGTGGGAAGTCACGGGGTTCGTTTCCACGAGGTACCGTCTTTCTTATCTTCCAGTGCAATACCGAGTTTTGTCAGTCCGTCACGTATCTTATCTGAAAGCGACCAGAGCTTTTGCGCTCTGATCTCCTGTCTCAGCGAAATAATCAGATCCATGAATTGACCGTCCAGATTTGATCTGCCCCCCTGCGACGAGGTCAGATCCACCAGATTGAGGCCGAGGATATTTCCCAGTTCGACAAAGAGATCGAGAACCTGGCGCAATGCGTTTGCGGTGAAAGATGTCGATGAACTCAGCGTCTGATTGACGTCCCGGCTCAGATCAAAAAGGACCGCGATGGCCTGAGAGGCATTGAAGTCGTCATCCATTGCAGCAAGAAAGTCCGCTTTTACTTTCGCAAGATCAATTGAACCGGAATTGCCGTCAGCACCCGCTGTGCGGAGCCGCTCTTGCACATTGCGGAGCGTGTTCACAAGCCGCTCAAGTCCTTTTGCCGCACCGTCAATAGCATCGCTGCTAAAATCGAGCGTGCTGCGGTAGTGGCTTTGGAGAATAAAGAACCGGATGACTTCGGGCTTCCATTGCTTGAACGCATCCTTGAGCAGGATGACGTTGCCGAGAGACTTGCTCATCTTCTGTCCGTTCACGGTCACCAGATTGTTGTGGATCCAATACCGCACAAACGGTTTGCCGGTGGCGCACTCACTCTGAGCAATTTCACACTCATGATGGGGAAACTGATTATCAATGCCGCCACCATGGATATCGAACGTCTCACCAAGGTATTTCATCGACATGGCGGAGCACTCGACGTGCCAACCCGGGAACCCCAC
>DPLS01000241.1:2489-4435 GCA_003541875.1 Bacteroidota bacterium
GCTTCTCCCCGACAATTTGCCGTACGAAGCATCTTTGGAGACGTCAAAGTACACAGAACCGTTGACTGCGTATGCGTAACCCTTCTCGATGAGCTGTTTGATGATTTCAATCTGTTCGATGATGTGGCCTGTTGCCCGCGGTGCGATGTCGGGACGAAGGACGCCGAGCGCATCCATGTCTTCGAAGTAGCTGCGCGTGTACGTTTCGGCAATCTCCATCGGGTGCTTTTGCTCAAGCCGTCCCTGGCGCAACAATCGATCCTCACCTTCATTGGTTTCGCCGAGCAGGTGACCAACATCCGTGATATTTTGGACGTAGGTTACCTTGTGCCCAAGATAACGAAGGTAGCGCACGATGATATCGAATGAGACGTAGCTCTTGGCATGACCAATGTGCGAGTGACCATACACTGTTGGTCCGCATACATACATGCCGACGCGGCCTTCCTGAAGAGGTTTGAACTCTTCTTTCTTTCGGATGAGGGTGTTGTAAATTGTCAACGACATAAGCTAGTTCGCAGTTTCATTTTCCTAGAAATTCCATTTCTGTTGCCTGAAGAAATCGAGAAGGTTTAGACACTTCACATCATACTTTATACAACATTGGGGATTCTGGGTCGCCCACCAAGCCCGGCAATTCGCTCATTCGTTACAACCACAGCAGGTTCAGTCTTACCGAGGGCGATGACAAAGGGATCTGCGTCGGGTATGGTCTTGTTCGCTTCAATGAGTGTGGGGTACTGTCTAAGAATGTCCTTGACCTGATCCAACTGATCCTGGTCGGGGGGAACAAACATCGTGCGATGCTTTCGTGCCCATTTTGATAGATCGTCATCAATCTGTTCGAGCTCATTCAAGACTTCTCTAGGGGCAATAAGCTTCCCGCTCTCGATCAAACCCTCAATGTTCTTCCAGAGGGAAGGAAAGACATCGACTGGGTAGACTCTTCTCCACAAATCCACAAGTGCGTTGGTGTCGATACAATATGAATAGTTCTCAAATGGCAGCTTCATTGGAGTATGCCATTTCTCCGATCAGCTGTTCGACCCTTGGCAGGTGCTTGGCTCTGATAGTCAGGTAGTCTGCAACATCTCTGTAGGTAATCTTCTCTTCCCGGAATGCATTAAAAACAAGAGAGACAAACGGCAATCCGTTTTCTCGTATGCATTTCTTGGGGGGATTCGCTCTTCCACCCATTTGTTTCTTGACATCCTTCTGCCATTCTTTTCTTTTTGCTTCATAGAACTCCGTGGAAGCCTTCCCCAATATGACTAGTCTTCTGAGCACCACTTCCTGGCTCACTTTGAAGGAATCTGAAAGTGTCATTAGCGTTTCATCGGGAACGCGCCCCACGGTTCGAAGGCCGGACACCAACGGATGATTTTGCACCAGTTGTCTGGGGAGAAGAAGCGCGCCGGCAAAGTGATTGCAGAACCGTTCGATTTTGGTAAGTTCGGCCGAGATCTTCCTTCCATCTCTCATGTCACAAATTCCGAAGTTGTTAAGCGCAAGATGAGCACATTCGTGAAAGAGAGAAAAAGCCTGAGCTCGTTGTGCATCTCTCGCATTTAGGACTATCACAGGGATGCCGTCACCAACCAAACTAAATCCCCGCGCCTCAGTTAATGGCATTCCAATCTGAAGAATCATAATGCCAAGATTCTCGATTGCGGATTTCCATTCTGCAAGCGCTTGTCGCTCATTCCGCCAAACCGAGGTTTGCGTTTCTGAAGATATGCCTAGTTGCTTACGAAGAGCGTCAGCCATCGCCTCCGGATCGTTATACACGGTAAATGGTGCAAGTCTGAGACTAAGATCGTGACCTGTGTTTTGTGCCAATTCCGTTGCGAGAGCTTGTAGCCGTCGCGCACGACGAACAACGAGCAACATGCTTGACGAGAACTCCGATTTCCTTTTACCTGACAAGGGTCTTAAATCCTGCGGCC
>DPLS01000037.1 GCA_003541875.1 Bacteroidota bacterium
TCGTGCTCCAGCCTTTCTCTAAGCTCCGGCGAAGGATCAGGATACCGTTTTTCAAACCCTTGGCGAGAGAGTTTGTCGAAATACTCATCCAGAGTGCTCACACCCGAATCCTTTGGTATCGGGAAGTTGGGCATGTAGTTCTTCTTGAGGTTCAGTTTCAAGTTGCACTTCTCGTTCACCTCCAACGTCGATGTGATGGCCTCCGGAAACTCTTTGAAGAGTTCCAGCATCTCCTTGGTGGACTTGAAGTAAACCTGATCCGTTTGATAGCGAAGCTGGGTATAGTCAGGAGTGTTCGTGCTGCTCGCATCCGGAATGAGCAGCATGATGTTGTGGGCAATTGCGTGCTCGTGCTTCAGGTAGTGAATGTCGTTCGTACCGATGAGCTTCAGTCCGAGATCCTTTGCCAGCTTGGGAGCTTTTGCACGGACGATGGCTTCGCGCTCAAGCCCGTGGTTCTGAATCTCGATGTAGAAGTCATCACCAAAAATATCCTTGTAAATCTCCGCTGCTTCGTACGCTTCCTTGTCGTTTCCTGAAACAAGATGCGCAGAGACAACTCCACCTGCGCACGCTGACGTAGCGAGCAGCCCATCCCTGTGTTTCCGCAAAGCGTCGGTGTCGATACGAGGCTTGTAGTAAAAGCCTTCTGTGTGGGCAATGGTGCAAAGCTTCAGCAGGTTCTTGTATCCTTGTTCGTCCTTTGCGAGCAAAAGGATATGGTGATATGCTGAACGCTTCCCGCCATTCTCCGTCGGCTGAGTAGACTTTTCAAACCGACTCCCTTTGGTGACAATGTAGGCCTCCATGCCGATGATCGGCTTAATGCCAGCTTTCTCGGCCTTCTTGTAGAATTCGATCGCTCCGAACATCACTCCATGATCCGTAAGCGCAATGGCGGGCATCTTGTTCTCAACTGCAGCATGAACAAGGTCGTCTATGCGGCACGCAGCATCGAGAAGGCTGTAGTGGGAGTGGTTATGGATATGGACAAACTGCGACATCGCCTGAAAGCACCCGGAGCAAAATTCAAATATCAAAACACAAATTATACATCACAATCGGGTTCCATTGTAACGACACTGAGCACATAAGTCAAGACCGATAGCGGGGAAGTTTTGAACAATTTAGAAACACACAAGAGATGATACCAATGAGTGAGAATCAGGTCTCAAATGAATTTATTCATCTCTCTCGTTACTGCTGATTGATCACCAACAACTTGGGCTCGGTCATCTCCTCAATCGCGTACTTGATCCCTTCACGACCGAAGCCCGAGTCTTTCACTCCTCCATAAGGCATGTGGTCTATTCGGAAGGTCGGATAATCATTAATGATTACTCCGCCAACCTCCAGAGTCCTGTATGCATGGAGTACATTTGCAAAGTCGTTTGTGAAAACACCGGCCTGTAATCCGTAGTCGGAGCAGTTCACCATTTCAACTGCATCTTCAAACCTGTCAAATGACTCAATGGTCGTCAGAGGAGCAAACACTTCCTGACAACTGACGTTCATTTCCGGCCTCACATTAGTGAGCACGGTAGGATCAAGGGTAGCTCTGCGTCTCGTGCCACCACAGTGCAACCGTGCTCCCGATGCAACAGCCTCAGCAATCCACCCCTCCACCTTCTTTGCAGCATCCTCATCTATCATCGGCCCCACAACGGTGGATTCATCTTTGGGATCCCCAACCTTCGTCGATCTTGAAATTACGATGAACTCACTCAGAAACCTCTCAAACAAATCTGCATGGACATAGACACGTTGGACAGCAATGCAGGACTGGCCTGCATTGCTAAATGCACCCAGTGCGATCCGCTTGGCCGTTGAGGAAACCTCCTGCCCTTTGTCCACAACAACGGCTGCATTTCCTCCGAGTTCGAGCACCACCTTCTTCCTCCCCGCTTTCGACTTCAACGGCCAGCCTATCGCGGGACTCCCTGTGAAGCTGATTAGGCTAATACGCTCGTCAGTAACAAGTTGGTCCGCTTCACCTCCATTGCATGGCAGGATGTTGAGAGCTTCACCGGGAAAACCTGACTTCATGATGACCTCACCCAAGAGCAGTGCGGTCATCGGCGCATTTGAAGACGGCTTGAGAACGAAACTGTTACCAGCAGCGATACAAGGAGCGATCTTGTGAGCGACAAGATTGATTGGGAAGTTAAACGGTGTTATCGCTCCGACAACACCAATCGGGAACCTCTGAACCAGCCCAAACCGATTTGCCGAGGTCGCAGCCAGATCAAGCGGGAGCACACTACCCTCCAGACGCTTCGCCTCCTCGGCGGCATGCTTAAACGTGAAAATACTCCGGTCGACCTCTGCCCGAGAAAATGTTATTGGTTTCCCGGTTTCGGCTGTAATCAGTTGGGAAAACTTCTCTCTGCTGGCCTCAATTTCCCGTGAAATGGTGGAGAGGATTTCTGCTCTTTGGTAGGACTGAAGCTGGCTGGTTTTCTGAAACCCTGCGGAAGCTGCCCGGATCGCTTCGTCGATGTCTCTGCTGCTTGCCTGACAGATTTCCCCGACGATTTCGTTATTGTAGGGATTGACTACCGGTCTGGTTCTGCTTGAACTACGCCACGTCCCCCCGACCAAGAATTTTGATGGTTCCATAACACATTTCGTTTACGCAAGCAGTGACTGAACTTTGTCGATGACGCCAGCGACGTCCACGAGAATTCTATCCCCCGTCCGGCGTTCCTTGATTTCGATTTTTCCGTTCGCAAGGTTCTTCTCGCCGACAATCACCTGGTAGGGCATTCCGAGAAGATCGGCATCTTTGAACTTGAACCCCGGACTCGTGTCTGTCCTGTCATCAAACAGCACCTCAACCCCATCGTCGTTTAGGTCATTGTAGACCTTCTCTGCCATTTCCAGAACTGCTTGACTCTTGCTAACGGCGATCAGGTGAATCTGATACGGTGCAATTGCTTTGTCCCAGATGATACCGTTTGCATCATGGTTCTGTTCGATATGGCACGCGATAATACGCTCAATGCCGATCCCGTAACTACCCATGATGATGGGATGGGCAACACCTTTCTCATCGAGGAATGTTGCCGTCAGGGCATCGGAGTATTTCGTGCCGAGTTTGAAAATGTGTCCAAGTTCCACGCCTCGCACTACGCGCAGCTTCCCTTCTCCGTTCGGACTCGGCTCGCCAGCTTGCACAGTTCGCAGATCGTAGTAGCCGTCAATCTTGCAGTCTCGCTGGAGATCGATGTTCATCAGGTGAT
>DPLS01000010.1 GCA_003541875.1 Bacteroidota bacterium
AGGTCTCACTGTTTCAGAACTATCCCAATCCGTTCAATCCAACAACAGCCATCAGCTATCAGTTGACAGCCCAGAGCTTTGCAACGCTCAAAGTCAACGATGTGCTCGGCCGCGAAGTCGCAACGCTGATCAACGAAGTGAAGCCGCCGGGAACGTATACGGTGCAGTGGGACGCATCAGGCGTGACAAGCGGAGTGTACTTCTACAGGTTGGAAGCAGGAGGATTTGTGAGCACCAAGAAGCTGCTAATCGTGAAATAGTAGGAACTCACTAACCAACCATCGTTCTTTCCAATGCGTATCGCCGTCGTTCAGACCAGCCCACAATTCGGCCAGGTCGAAGCCAATGTCACAGCTGCCCTGATAGCGATGGAGAGTGTGAGGGCAGATCTCTATGTTCTGCCGGAACTCTTCAACACCGGCTACAATTTTGCCACGACCGATGAAGTGGAGAAACTTGCCGAGCCGTCGGAAGGGCCAACGTATGACGCGATAGCAAAGTTCGCGCAACGCAACTCCTGTTACGTTGTGTATGGCTTCGCCGAAAAGGCAGACCGCATCTACAACTCTTCATCCCTCATAGGACCTCAGGGACTTGTCGGGCTATTCCGCAAGGTCCACCTCTTCTACCGGGAACACCTTTTCTTCGCTCCCGGCAATCTCGGGTTCCCTGTGTTTGACCTCCCGTTTGGCAAAGTGGGGATGATGATATGTTTCGATTGGATCTACCCGGAGAGCGCCCGCACACTTGCGCTTCGCGGAGCCCAACTCATCGCCCACCCCTCAAACCTCGTGCTACCACATTGTCCAGATGCAATGGTGACCCGCTGCCTTGAGAACCGAGTCTTTGCCGCTACTGCCAATCGTGTGGGCCGGGAAAACCGTGGTGGCGTCGATCTCAGCTATATTGGGAAGAGCGAGATCGTCTCCCCGCGCGGCGAGATTCTGAAGCGACTCGAAAACGAGGAGGCCGTCGGCATTGTCGAGGTACATCTCGCTCAGGCATTGAACAAGCACATCAATGAGTTCAATAATCTTCTGAGCGATCGAAGAGAAGAGGCGTACACCACGGGCTGACTTTTCCCCCGCAACCATCCTGAGGATAGAACAATGTCCAGTACCTACATCATCGTAACGAAGCAAGACGGATATGCCATCGCGCAAATCAATCGTCCCGATGTTCTGAACGCTCTGAACATGGCGCTGATGGCTGAACTCGTTGATGCACTGGAAACACTCGACAAGGACAACGACGTCCGATGCATCATCCTGACGGGAAACGAGAAGGCCTTCGCCGCAGGCGCCGACATCAAAGAAATGGCGGATGCCTCAGCCATGGAGATGCTGTTGCGCGATCAGTTTGCGCGGTGGGATCGGATCCGCAAGATCAAGAAGCCAATCATTGCAGCCGTCAGTGGATTTGCGTTGGGAGGCGGATGTGAAGTTGTGATGGCGTGTGATATGGTGATTGCATCCGAGACAGCAAGGTTTGGCCAGCCGGAGATAAACCTTGGAGTGATGCCAGGCGCAGGTGGGACACAGCGCTTGACACGTGCCGTAGGCAAGGTGAAGGCAATGGAGATGGTCTTGACTGGACGAGTGATTTCTGCAGAAGAGGCGCTCCGGTATGGCCTCATTAACAAAGTTGTGCCGATCGAATGCTATCTTGAAGAAGCGAAATCGTGGGCAAAGGAGATTGCGTCAAAGCCGCCGGTTGCCGTAAGACTGGCAAAGGAATCGGTGTTGAAGGCGTTTGATACAACCATGGAAGGCGGGCTCGAATTCGAACGGAAGAACTTCTATCTCCTCTTTGCTTCAGACGACCAGAAGGAAGGGATGTCGGCCTTCAACGAAAAACGCACACCCGGTTGGAAGGGAAAATGAATGAAACCGACTGCTCATCCATCTTCGCTGAATACGTCAGCCGGGCATTGAATCCAACCACTGGACTCGAGGCCGGCGTTACGCTCTTCAGGACAAAGAGCTTGACCACAGACCCCTTTTTCCCTACATTTGGTGGACGATAGTTCGCACTGGAACCGTTCATTCGAGGCCTTTTCCCATTTCAACTCAACTCTCTCCGCCTAGAATCACCCGACTACGGCTATTTCTCTCGATTGTGTGTCTTCTTAGCTCAATCGTCCTGCTTGTAGCTGCTGTCCTGCCCACATCGTTCTGGCGCGACATAATCGTAGGCTCCACATCGTGGGGTATGCTCGACGACAGAGATCTCAGGTACATGCGAGTTGTCTTCGCTGGTTTCGGACTCATCTCCCTCCTCTGGTCAGCTCTGTTTGCCTGGAATATTCTCATTAAGAAACATCTGACTGAAAGAACGGCAAACAGAATATATCGTTGGATTCTGCTCACTCAAGCCACTTCCATGAGTTATTTTCTCGCGAAGCTTTTCATCATCTTTCGAGATTCAGTCAGGATCATAGGAGCAAAGACGCCATTTTCAAACTGGGGGGATTTCCTCGGCAGGGTGTGGACCGTTCCGATCCAGCCTTTTACAGAACGTGACTACTTCAACTCAATGTTTCTCGCGTTCGCCGGATTCATCTGCACTATCATGGTGGTGCTGCGACACAAAGGTCTTGTGCGCATGCGGGAAAAAGATTTCCCCCGATTGCTGTGGGGTTTCCTGGCCTTTGGCTTCCTGTGGGCAAGTGTCGACGAACTTGTGATGATCCACGAGTTTCTCGGTCCGAACCTCGCAGTTATCCGCACATTGCATGAAACCCTGGGTATTACAAAATATCCCGACGATCTTATTATGCTCGCTTACTTTGGAGGCGGTGCGTTGTTGTTTCTACGATACATCAGATACCTCATGGGACGTCCAAGTGCGTTTGTAATCTTCGTCATGGGAATCACTTTCCAGGGCCTGGCGGCAATCAACGGTGTGCCGGGACTTAACCTCAACGAGGAATCATTCGAAATGTATGGTGGTCTCTGCTACTTCGTCTCCATATTTTGGTACGCGTACTGTGAGATCGAAGATTCACTGGATCACTACCACCGCCTCTCAAAGCAGAAGTTGTAGCCGTTCACTCTCTCTACCAAGACTCAACCATGCCAGAGTACCAGACACTATTGTATTCTCTCACAGAAGGTGTTTCAGCTATCACCATGAATCGCCCTGAGGTGTACAACGCACTCAACGAACAGATGAAGAAAGAGCTGAATGACGCGTTCAAGGAAGCAGAGAAAGACCCAAAGGTACGATGCGTTGTGTTGCGCGGCGCGGGAGAAAAGGCATTCTGCTCGGGACAGGATTTGAAAGAGCACGCCGGACTGAAACGGTCACTCAAAGAGTCATTGGAGAAATCCTACAATCCCCTCATCAAAAGGATGCGCTCCATCGAGAAGCCAGTCATCGGCATGATCAATGGCGTTGCGGCAGGGGCTGGTTGCAGCGTCGCTCTTGCCTGTGATCTCCGAGTGATGTCCTCAACGGCGAAGCTCACGGAGGTGTTCATCCGCATTGGACTTGTCCCTGATTCAGGATCGCACTGGTTTCTGCCACGCCTCGCCGGAATGGCGCGTGCGTTCGAATATGCTGCAACAGGAAGAGACATCGCTGCAGATGAGGCTTTGCAGGTCGGACTCGTGAACAGAGTAACGTCACCAGATCAACTGGAGAAAGCGACCATGGCATGGGCGACCCAGCTTGCGAAAGCACCCACGAAATCCATTGGCCTCATCAAACGAACGTTGAACAAAGCCATGACCGTTGATTTGGATACTTTGCTTGACTACGAAGCACACATCCAGCAGATTGCGAGCGAGACTGAAGACCACAAAGAAGGTGTCACCGCATTCCTCGAGAAGCGCCCGGCTGAGTTCAAAGGTAAATAACGTTGTCGTACATTCTCCTTTTTGACTTTCTCCATTTGGCTTGAGTATGATTTCCACAATCGGCATCCTTGGTTCCGGCACAATGGGCAGTGGGATAGCCCAGGTTGCCGCTCTTTCCGGTTTCAATGTCCTTCTCTACGATGTTTCCGCGGATGCCCTCCAGAGGGCAGTCGAAAGGATCAAGGACGATCTTGGCCGCAGTATAGAGAAAGACCGCCTTACACAACAACAGGCGGACAGTGCAATCGGCAACATCCATGTCCATTCTACGCTGAACCCTCTCCACCGGAGCGATGCCATCATCGAAGCAGCGGTTGAAGATCTCGGCGTCAAGCGAGAGTTGTTCAAGCGACTCGATGACGTTCTCCCTTCCCACGCCATCCTTGCAACCAACACATCGTCGCTTTCCGTCACGTCCATAGCTGCAGCAACGAAGCGAGCGCCGTCGGTTGTGGGGATGCACTTCTTCAACCCACCACCATTGATGAAGCTTGTGGAAATCGTTCGGGGAAAGCAGACCTCAGATGAGACAGTACACTTAGTGTGTGATCTCGCCCAGAAGCTTGGGAAGGTGCCGGTGCAGTGCAAGGATACGCCCGGCTTCATCGTCAACCGTGTTGCACGACCATTCTACGGTGAATCGCTCCGCCTTCTCGGCGAGGGTGTCGCTTCAGTGGAAGAAATAGACAGGATCGTGAGACTGTCGGGCGGCTTCAAGATGGGTCCTTTTGAATTGATGGACCTCATCGGGATTGATGTGAACTATGCCGTCACGAAATCCGTGTACGAACAATATTTTCATGAGCCGCGATTCCGGCCTCATCCTATTCAACGTCAAATGGTCGAAGCAGGCACGCTTGGCCGGAAAACCAAACGCGGATTCTATTCATACGAGTAAAGCTCACGCAGATGCGAAGCAAGGAACATATCCACATCGTCGGGGAATCCTCCCTCGTTCTTGAGTATGGCATTCTCTGCTTGAGCAAGAAGCAGCAAGTGACAATCCGCGCAAACCCCGGCGAAACCGTGCGACCGCCAAAGGGAACGAAGAAGGCAACGGCACCGCCGAAATCGACCACTGCAGCGCTGGAACTCACCAACATCTCTGCCGACATCAAGAAGAAAAATCTGGTTCAGCTCGACCGTATTCTCGCAGCCAGTGTTCCCATCATTTCCTCATCAACAACCGTCACGGTTGCCGAGCAATCGACCTGGATCAAGAATCCTCGGCGGCTCAT
>DPLS01000410.1:0-1426 GCA_003541875.1 Bacteroidota bacterium
GAAACTCAGTTGCCAATGATGCGAAAGGCTGTCGAAGCAAAGGAACTGAAGACCTTCAAGACACTCTATGCTCAGACACTCGAGGCATGTAACGGCTGCCATCACGCGGCGGGATACGGGTTCATCCATGTTATCACACCCCTAGCTCCACCCGTAACGAACCAACAATGGGAATCAGGGGCAAACTAGACGATGGAGCACCTTTTGTTCGTTTGCCTTGCAGTGCTTCTCGTCGCCCTCCTGTATTCCTCCGTCGGCCATGCCGGCGCTTCGGGATACATCGCCGTAATGACTCTCTTCGGGTTCATCCCGGAAGATATCAAACCCACTGCGCTAGTCTTGAATATCTTCGTAGCTTGTCTTAGTTCCTGGCAGTTTTGGAGGGCAGGATTCTTCCGATGGTCTCTCTTCTGGCCGTTTGCTCTGCTCTCAATCCCGTTTGCTTTTCTAGGTGGGTATGTGAACCTACCTGTTCACATTTTCAAGATTTTTGTGGGAGTAATCCTTCTCTATTCCGCCTTCCGGTTTGTTCTCCGGCCGAAAGCAGATGAAGAAGCGAGGCCACCTTCACATCTCGTCGCTGTTCCTGTGGGCGGCGGCATCGGTTTGCTCTCTGGTCTCACCGGCACTGGCGGAGGAATCTTCCTCTCACCTCTCATGATCTTCATGCGTTGGGCGAAGACCAAAACGGCTTCTGCAACGTCAGCCCTGTTTATCCTGGTTAACTCAGTTGCGGGACTCCTCGGGAATCTCACCAGTACGCAGAAGATTTCTCCATTCGCCTTTCCGCTTCTTGTCTCCGTGATCATTGGAGGTGCAGCAGGTTCTTATCTCGGGAGCAGCAAGTTTTCGACAACAGTCGTGAAGAGGCTATTGGCAGTCGTCCTGACAATCGCGGGGATCAAACTCATTTTTGCATAGCGGAGAAACAAGTGGGTGATCGTGCCGTTGGGATGCTCGAGACGCCAGTGTCAAGGTCGGACGAAGACAGGCAATCCTCACATCGAGGCCCCATACCGCTACTCTAATCTCTTCCTGAACCGCAACGCGACCAAGCCGAGAAATCGACACATCGAAGATCAGGAGAATCAACGCTTCGTACCGACAGATCTGAACGGTTTGACCCGTGGGAAAGAATGCTTCGTCCAAGATAGACGATTGCAGATGATCGGGTGAAGATGTTGGGAGATTCAATCCTTGCCGATGATGTGCCCACACGTTCGGCTTGCGTTTAGATTCTTCGTAGGCCCCCTGCAAAGAAGTCCCCGAGGTTGGATACTCTGAAGGGATCTACCTAGAGTAATCTCTCTTTGAGAGCCTTTGCAACGGCTCCACTTCTGCTGTGGACCTGGAGTTTGGTGTAGATATTTCTGAGGTGCGAATCAACTGTATGAAAGCTTACTCCGAGTTGGTGAGCGATTTGTTT
>DPLS01000410.1:1770-4074 GCA_003541875.1 Bacteroidota bacterium
TGTTGCTATGTGAGCAATCATTCCCAGCATCTTACGCGCTATCTGTGCGTTGATCGGCGCCCCTCCGGTGAGTATTTCCTTCAGTGACTCAATGATGTTGTCGGGAGTGGCACTCTTGAGCAGGTATCCCGATGCACCAGCACATATCGCCTGAAAGATTTTCTCGGTGTCATCAAACACCGTCAACATGATGACTTGAACTGATGGGGCAATAGATTTTACTTTTTTGATTCCTTCGATTCCATCAAGGCCTGGCAACCCAATATCCATCAGTATGACATCCGGCGCAGCATCGGTATCAAGATGTACAAGCGCCTCCTCGCATGATTGGGCAGCGAGCACGCATGTGAGGCCTGTTGTCTCGTTGATGAGATCTCGGATGTTCGTACGGAACCGGTCGTTGTCCTCGACCAACCAGATGGACATCTCGTCGGCGGGATGTTCTGGACGTTGTCTTTTCATGATCGAACAATCATACGTTCCAAATAGATGAGTAGCAATAACGCATTCGCGGGGAGGAGGAATGCAGCATACTATATTCTCCCGGAGAACTTTACGGTTGTCCCTTGATGCGGGCTACTGGTGATTGCGCAGGACCCGCCGATGAGTTGTGCTCTCTTTCGGAGACTCTGCAGCCCATTGCCGTGGTGGCGGGCAGCCTCGTCGAATCCTCTTCCGTTGTCGCGAATGACCATTTCGAATTCATGGTTCCGGAGGGCGATCTGGATTTCCACTCTGTTGGCTTTTGCGTGCTTTGTAATGTTCACCAAGATCTCCTTGAACGCGAGGAACACACTGCGTTTGAAATCTATCGTGATGACCGCTGAATCCCCCACCTCCGGGGAGTGGAACTCAAAAGGAATTTCCCCGAGAAGCGTTGGGGCGGTATCCCTCATCCGCAAGAAGAGGTCATCGAGCGTGTCATCTTCGGGCTTGATGAACCAAACGAGATCTTTCATTCCCTCAGATGTCAGCACGGCCGTGTCATAGATCTCTGCAAGCTTTCGTTTCGTTGATGTGGTCAGCTCCGGTGCACGTTGGGCAGCTCTGCTCACCATTGCAATCGCACTGAGGTTGCTCCCGACGTCGTCGTGCAGGTCGTTGGCGATACGCAGCCGGAGCCGCTCAAGATCAAGAAGTTTCCTCAACCGGTACCGATATGCCGCGTACACTGTGCCCGCAATAAACACGGCAACGATGATACGAAACCACCATGCAAGCCAGTAAGGGGGCGCGATGACGACTGCAATGGAGGTCCCCGATTCGTTCCACACATTATTGCTGTTACATCCTCTTACCTGGAACATGTAGTGGCCGGGATCGAGATTGGCGTAGCTTGCATAGTTGCGTGTTCCTGCCTCAACCCAGTCATTGTCGACACCAACCATGCGGTATGCAAATCTGTTTCGCAATGGATCGGCATAATCAAGAGCGGCAAAAGAGAAGGAAAGAGAGTTTTGGTCGTGAGAGAAAGGGGCTTCTCCGGTCGAAAGAGTGGAAGCGGGGATATCTTTGCCAAATACAGAGAGAGCGGTTACTGCAATCTCTGGAGCACGAGATACTGCCGAAATACTCTCGGGATAGAACTCCGCAAACCCATCGAGCCCTCCGACGAACATCCTGCCATGCCTGTCCTTGAAGAACCCGGACAGCAATTCTGTAAATGCCATGCCGTATGTTCCATCGAACCTCGTGAAGGATAATGTCTTCGGGTTGACTTTTGCCAGTCCGATCTCCGTGGATAGCCACAGGTCGTTCTGTTGGTCAACATAAATTCCAAATATGTGGGCATCAGATAACTGGCTCATTGGGTGTCTGGTAAATCTGCCGGATCTCGGATCGAACGAGACTAGTCCTGCACGTGTACTAAGCCAGAACAAGCCATCGCGATCTTCAACGAGGTTATAGATCCAGTTCTCACCGGTCCCTGCAGAGTCGGCCTGGTGGAGAAAGCTCATATGCGTTCCCGCTGACTCAAGTTTAATCAACCCCCGCCCGTACGTGGCCACCCAGAGATTTGAGAGATGGTCCTGAAAGACGTCTGAAACGTGTCGGCCCTCTACTGGGTCCGACTCCTTCGGGGCAAGAAGATGGTTTCTGAAACGACGCGGCTTGCCTTGAATCAATTCGGAGAGGCCGCCGAGGGTACAAATCCAAAGAGTCCCGGAGCGGTCTTCAACGATGCCGTCAACGCGGTTGTTCACGAGACTCGTTGAGTCTCCTTCCACATGCTTGTACACGACTACCTGATTCCTCTGCTTGTCCAGCATGGCTAGTCCGCCGGCAGTTCCTATCCAGAGATTC
>DPLS01000289.1 GCA_003541875.1 Bacteroidota bacterium
GGAAGATGGCATATCGATCTTTTTTCAGGACATTACCGAGAAGAAGCGAGATCAACGCCAGAAGGAAGTCTTGGTTGAGATTTCAAGAACCATTAACCAGGCTCGCCACTTGGACGAGCTATGTGTTCTCGTCGCGGAGAAAATCTCGCTCCTGTTTGACATACCGTCTGGTTTCGTATGTGTCTATTTGTATGATCCACGCGGAAATGAAGTCCGCTTGGTGGCTCCTGCCGCGATCGAAATGGAGTTTTCTCAACAAGTTGTGCATCAACGGGTTGAACTCGGTGCGCCGTACCTTCCGGCCCGGGCTGCGTTCACGAGGGAATTAATCCTGGCAGATCAAATCGCAGAGAGTACCGTTGCGTCTATTCTCCTTGATCAGATGCGGGTGGCCGATCTCAAGACCCTTATTGTTATGCCGCTTGTTGTTCAGGGGGAGCTGCAAGGTGTTCTTGAGCTTCCGAGCATCAAAGGGAAGGGATTCATCACGGCCGACCTGGAAGTTCTGTCCGTCGTGGGGAATGAGCTGGCCGGCGGGATGAGCCGCAAACGTTTGATGGACGAATTGCGGACAAAGAATCTCGAGTTGGAATCACAAACCCAGAAGACCTTGGAGGCAAGCGACACTCTCAAGAAGTTCCTTGCCACGTTCAGCCACGAGCTTCGGTCGCCCCTCAACTCGATCATCGGTTTCTCTGAGCTGATAACGAATCAATTCGGTGAACTCCCACCCGCCTCGATCCAAGAGTTCATGCAGAACATCTACACGAGTGGGAAGCATCTGCAACAGATCATAAATGACATCCTTGATCTTTCTAAGATTGAGGCAGGAAAGCTCGACCTGCATATTGCGAGCTATCCGGTCTCATATTTCCGTGAGAGTATCGAACGGGTTCTTGCAGCTGCCATCAAGGAAAAGTCCATCAAGCTTGAATTCGGATTTTCGGCTGAGTTTGAAGAAATAGTTGTGGATCAAACACGATTCAAGCAGATACTGATCAACCTCGTTGGCAACGCCATCAAGTTTAGTCAGCCCGCTGGCACAGTCTCGGTGTCCTCGCGACGGGTGGACAATGATATACAATTTGAGGTGCGGGATAACGGTGTCGGAATCAAACCAGAAGAGATTCAACTTCTGTTCACGCCCTTTAGACAGGCGACGAGCGGGAGGGAAGCTAATCGTCAGGGGATGGGGTTAGGGTTGGCTATCACGAAGAAACTTGTCGAACTGCACGGGGGGACCATATGGATTGAAAGCGAGTGGGGAAAGGGCACGAGCGTCCATTTCAAGATGCCGATGATTGTTGATGCCACATCGGAAAGGATCCTTCAGGCCGGGATGCTGTTGGATGCCCTGCAACGAGAGAACTACGCGAAAGACCCTAATGTTAAGCCGCTTGCGTTGATAGTGGAGGATTCCCAACAGGCAAGTGAGCTCCTGCGGGTGTATGTCGAATCCGCTGGCTATCGAGTAGAAGTTGCCCATGATGGCGAAGAGGCCATCGACATGGCAAAGAGGTTGCATCCCAATGTGATTACTCTTGACTTGATGCTGCCCATAAAGGACGGGTGGCAAGTGTTGAAGGAGCTGAAGAGACATCCGCTCTGCAAGCAGATTCCGATCATAATTGTGTCGATCATAGATGAGAAGAACTTGGGGTTTAGCTTGGGGGCAGTTGACTATTTCGTGAAACCCGTGAACAAGGCGGATCTTCTCCAGGCCATTGAAAGAGTACACATCCTCCCGAAGTCGAGTGACCGTCCCCCAACCGTCCTGGTGATTGATGATGATCGAGCTGCGACTGATCTTGTACAGGTGATTCTTGAGAATGAGGGCTATCGGGTTCTCAAGGCGTTTCATGGGAAAGATGGAGTCGAACTGGCAGCGAGGGAACACCCGGATTTGGTGATCCTCGACCTCATTATGCCTGAAATGTCGGGCTTCAACGTGGCGTACCAGCTGAAGCATATTCCTGCCACTCGCTCGATCCCGATTGTTGTTCTAACCTCGATGGAGATCGACCAAGACACGCAGGCTCGAATGGAATCGTATATATCTGGCATCATGAGTAAGTCTTCATTCACGAAACGGGATCTCCTTAGGGAAATATCAAATATAGAGAGCTTTCGATGAGTCTTGTGGTTGCCCACACATGGGCTCCAAGGGTACTGCGTACCATGAATCACAGGTGCGGTTTTCTTCTTGACAATGAGGTCTGCAATCGTTACATTCAATCGGGTAAATCGGAGAAAACGTAACTAACAAGAAAACCCTTTCGAGACAGAATGACATACAAGAAACCGCTTAGCGTCGGCCAAGTTGCCGAGATTTGCAGGGTCAGCAAGAAAACCGTATTGAATTGGATATACGACGGTGGTTTGAAGGCTTTTACAACTTACGGAGGGCACTACCGCGTTTGGCCAGCAAATATCAAGAAGTTCTTGGATGCAACGGGAATGGACATACCGTTTGACTTTGTGGATGATCGAAGTACCCACATCCTTGTTATTGATGACGATGTCGATTTTGCGAATATCCTGAAGAGTGCTATCATCGCTGAGTTGCCTGAAGTGGAAGTATCAACAACTGATGACGGTTACGAAGGGCTCATGCTCATCGGTGAATTGAAGCCGCAACTGGTGATTCTCGATATAAAGATGCCCAAGCTCGACGGGTTTCAGGTATTGGACCTGCTCAAAAGTCGGAAGACTGAACAAGACTTGAAGGTTCTTGTAGTCACAGGTTATCTGGATGCGGAAACCCGGGAACAGTTGTCCAAAACTATTGCTGATCAATGGATGGACAAGTTGAGCGACATAACCACCATGATCAAAACGATAGCAACATATGTGCGATCCGAAAGACGTCTGTCCCTTAACGAAAATGCCACCTGACTTCTGGCTCAAGTGGCGGAGTGCAACTGACCTTGCAGGAGGGAATCGTGGAATCCCCTGAAGCTCAACAACAATCCAGTGCTTCTTCAAAGCATTTGGAGAATCTCAAGGCCGGTATTCGCGAAGTCGCTCATGAGATCAATAATCCTCTTGGCATCATCCGTATGGCGGTCTATTTTCTGCAGACGACAAATCCTTCGGGTGATAAGCGCGAACACTACTTCAAAGTAATTGAGGAAGGCCTTGGACGGATTGAACAAAGCCTTCAAGAACTCAAAGCTCTCCGTGATGACCCTTCTACAAGAATTCTGGACCGACAGGCCCGGGATCAGCAGTGAAGATCCAATCTGTATCATTCCGTATGCATCGATAGTTAGGTCTCTTCCCACTCACAGCAACTCTTGTGCTACCTTTTTCGTATATTCTGGCAGCGAATCAGCATCATGTTGATCAACAACTGCGACAAATGTGAACGTGCCAGTGACACATAGACTTTCCCCCTTCCTTTTGCTAACCCTTGTCTTTGCATGCTCATCAGAGCGGGCGAGGATTACTTCTCAGTCTCCGCAAGCTCTCGAGCGTTATGCAGCAGGCATGGTCCAGTGGGAAAAGTTCTACTATACCGAAGCAGCTCTCGCCTTCGATGAAGCCATACGTCTTGATTCGAACTTCGCGATGGCGTGGGCCCGTCGAGCATTTCTTGATGAGGCAACTCGCAACCACGCAAAAGCAATGGAGGACATGGCTCACGCACTAACTCTGCTACGTGGTGGTACACCATACGAGGTGATGTTCATTCGTCTGCAGAACTGCCGATTGACCTATGCCAACAAGCAGGCCGCTGACCTTGCTGATTCAATGCTGCACCTCTTTTCGGACGAGAAGGAGATATACTTGATAAGGGGCGGCTTGTATGAACTAAGTAAGAATTTTGAAGGAGCAATTCGTTCATATGAACGAGCCGTCGAGATTGATACGAGCTATGCGCTTGCGATCATGTCTCTCGGCTATGCGTACTCCACAACTGGTGAGCAGGTCAAGGCTGTTTACCAGATGGAACGTTACATACGCCTTGTGCCCGATGCGGCCGACCCGCGCGCAAGTTATGCCGATATCCTTCTTCGCGTTGGCAGGTACGACGAGGCACTGGATCAGTACCAGAAATCGCTAGTACTGAAACCGGACTACTGGTATTCTGCAAATCAGATCGGTTTGATCTACATGACGAAGGGTCACCTGAAAGCTGCCGGCGAGCATCTCCACAAGGGCATAGCAGCACTTCCGCAAAGCCCTCAATTGAAAGCGAACCACCTCACTGTTGATGGTCACCTAAATCTCCTTAGGGGTCTGTACAAGGAAGCCACACTGCAATATCTGGACGCGTTGAGTCTGGATTCGACCAACGCCGAAGCCGCTTACGGACTTGTAAATGCATTCAGGAAACTCAAGGATTTCAATCGTGCTGGTGAAGTACTTCGCAACATCCGGGTCGAACTCGGACATCGGAACCTGCTTCAGTCACAATACATGCTGAGTTTCTATCTGGCACAATCGCGTCTTCTCCTTGATGAAGAGAACTCTGAATTGGCCCGTGCGTCTTGTGACAGTGCCCTCGAATTTGCGACCACACTCTCGCGAGGTCCGGTTTTCAGACAGATTGCGGAGATAGACTTACATGATCGGCGTTACGAGGATGCGTTTGATGCGTGCGAAGAAGCTCTCCGCGTAAACCCGAACCTTCCCGATCCCTTGTTCACTCTTGTGAAGGTCTATCATGCGAAAGGCGACGACGCGATGACAAAAGAGATAGGTGACCGTTTGTTCGAATTCTGGAAGGGCGCGGATCCGGATTTTCTGAGCCGGATCGAACTTCAGCAATTCGTCCGGATCAAACGGAATCCATCCGGCGGTGCTTCGTCAGTCGCTATGATCGCAACGAAGCTGGGCTGAGTCGCGGTGCATGTCCCTGGCATCATTGATTTCATCTGATGCCCTTCTGACCTGACTATCTTTCGTTTGCCTTCTCTGTCCTCGAAGACTCTCATCATCATATGTCCTTTCATCGATGGGTTTCAACCTTGGGATCATAGGGTTGTCAAACGCAGGCGCATCGGCCCTGTCCGACCTGTGGGATCAAGCAATGTTCACGCACGAACCCTGGCAGCGGGGAACCAATACGCCCAGAGCCGCCGGAGTCTTCCACGCCGACCTCAAAAGGGCATCATTCGTGCTGAAATCACGAAATATGTCGACTTCGTCCGTTTGGGCTCCTAATAAATTATGGAGGGTCATGGGCTAGTTCGAATAGAAGGAAGGGGGTACCTGATTGAAGAGGGCCACGTTGTGCATTTCCGGTTCAAT
>DPLS01000435.1 GCA_003541875.1 Bacteroidota bacterium
CAACACTTCGGCAGGTTCGTAACTGTACCAGGAATACCCCGTGCGGCGCTCCCTTTCCACTTCAGCAAGGGAATAGACCGGCTTCTTGTCGCGGTTGCAGAAGAGAGGAACATTCGTCTCCAATTCATACATCCGCGCCCAGATGACAGGCGCATTGGGATCATGGACAACCTTCCGATCGAAATCCACATTGCGACGATACTTGTTGTGAGCAACCGGAGCTTTGAAGTCCTCCACTCGAATCCCGCTGATCCCCGATTGGACAAGCCAGCGAATTGCACCGTTCACGGACGTGACGACTTGACTTGTCGGGTTGTTGATGCTCATCAGGAGCCGGACAATCTCTGCACTTTCCCTTCCCGACACCGATGCCGGCTCAAAATTGCGCGCACTCTGTGGCCGGAGATCGGCGTTGTCATGCTGCTGACACCATGCGGTACGCTTCCCGTCCTTCACGATCTGACAACTCAGAATGCAATCGACTCCCTTCTGATATGCGCGTTGAACGCGGGCATATCTCGCTGTGTCGACAAATGAGAAGTATGATTTATGCTGCACGATGTCCTGAAGGAGGATCACAATGCCGGTCATCGCCCCATCGTTGAAGGTGATGTGTTTCCGGTAGCCGCTCGTATCAGGATAGAATTGTGGCCAGCCACCATTGGGATACTGTGCAGCAAGAATGAAGTCGATCCCCTTCAACGCTGCAGTACTATACCGCCGGTCTTTCATCCCCAAGTATGCTTTTGCAAGATACAGAACCTGTGCATGTGTGGATCCGTTGTCGAACGTCGTATTGATGTCGTTCCGCACGCTGTCGATCGACCGCTTCTGTTCCGGTGTCAGGATGGCGAGCATGTCGTAGTTCTTCGGCCAGCCGCCGTTGGATTTCTGATAGAGAAGGATGTTATCGGCAATCTGCTTGATGTCCACATCCTTGTACCGCGGTTGATTCGGTAGAGGCTGAATGACCTTCTCCTCATCTTCAATATCATACCAATGATGCGATCCATCCTGAAATCCGGCAACATCGATCATCTCTTGTGCATGGGCGACCTGCGTGCATGCTCCGCTCGCCAGCAGCAGCCAGACCATAAGCCCCGGTACGCTTTGCTCAAGCTGTCGAAACTCTACTGTCCTCATTCTCCTGACCTCTTCTTCTCATATTTCTTGATGACGAGGTACTTCAATTCTGCATCTCCCACATTTCGGATCCCGTGTTCGGAATGGGGGGGACAGTAAAAGCTGGCGTACGGTCCTGCAACCTTTGTATTCCCATCAAGATAAAACTCTGCCTTTCCTTCCAGCACGAAGAAGAATTCATCTTCCTGATGGCGATGGGGCGGATGCGTTGCCTGGTGCGGGGCGACCACGCTCATCTTCAACGTTCGCCCATCAATAAACTCCCTGCTGACAAACCAGTACTGGTAGCCGACTTTGGTCGACTCAACATGAGCGGGGGAGAACTCATTGACACAGTCATCGATGCTGAACGCCCTGCTGGCGCTCGCAGCAGAGTCCGGAATGACTACCTGAGAGTACGACTGGAAAGTGAAGAAACTATTAAGGAGCAGGAACCGGATAAGCCCAGTGTGAACGTTCATAGTAGATTGCCCTATTAAGAAGAGTTGTGGCTGGATTCCACACATTAGAAAGTACGAAAGAAGCCTCGAGAAGACAAGTCAACGATTTCTTCCCACCACCCGGTTCAACAACTCCGTGGGCAAATTGAGAGGCTCCATTGAAGATTCCTGCCTTGACATGCACGTCGTCGACGCTTCCAACACGCAGCCCCATCGTGCCGAGCGAGCTGTATTTCCAGTCGAGCACCAGTCTGCCGCCGCAAAACATGCATCGGTGCAATTCGAATCATCTTCAGTATGCATAAGAATTAGTGGAGCGAGAAGCAAAAGAACGGAGACGCAGGAAAGCCTCGTCCTCTTTGAAACAAAAAGCCCCAACCGATGTTTGGTCAGGGCTTGGATGGTGGTTGATGAACGACCTACTTCAAAAGGAGGAGTTTCCTACTCGCAACAAACTCACCTGTCTGTATCCGGTAGAAATAAACACCCGACGCAAGTCCATCACCACGAAACACAACGTCATGACTGCCAGCTTGCTGTTGTTCGTTCACAAGTTGCGCTATCTGTTGACCAAGAGTATTGAGGACTGTGAGCGTGACGAATGATGTATGTGGCAGACCGTAGCTGATTATTGTTGATGGATTAAAAGGGTTGGGGTAGTTCTGCAAGAGCGAGAATACGGCTGGGATCTCTTCCTCTTTCACACTTGTAAGGAAATTAACACGAACACCATCGCAATAGTGTACGGTACCGTCCAGATCAATCTGTTTCAATCGGTAGTACCATGCGCCCGACGTTGCTGTTGAATCGATGTAGCCGTAATGCTGCGGCTCGTTGGTTGTGCCGTGACCCGGAAGGAAGCTGTTGGGAATTGTTTGATAGTGTTGCTGCGATGTATCAGACTTCTGAATTTCAAAACCGTAGTTATTGATTTCCGTCAACGTAGTCCAGTCCAGACGAACTGTCGAGTGACTGATGGCTGTTGCAGTGAAATTCGCCAACTGAATCGGCAGTGGTAGAGGACTCGGCTCAAAAGGCATGAAATCCACACCGTCACTGACAGCGGCCCCTTGTCCAGCAGGATTCGAGGGATGCGTCGGTCCTGTTGGGTGGCCCCAATAGTTGTTCGTTGCATCAACCAGGTAGCTTTGCCCAAGATCAAGATTCTGTATTGCAAAGGAACTACTACTGTAGTTATTGAAATTGCTGTAGTGTATCGTAACGTCAATCCCAGAATAAGTCCCGGTTGTTATGAGAGCAGCAGAGAAATCACAATGCGAAAACGTGCCGGTGGCATTATCTCCCGAAAAGTCTACTGGACAATCTGTGAATGTCACACCATCGCCAACCAGACCACCATATACAGTTATGGAACCCAGAACCGTCGCACCACTTGCTATGGTCAATGTCGCACCCGAATTGATGGTAAGGCTCGTCAACGCACAAGGTATCGCATAGTTGGGTAGTGTCCAGATGGCTGTCACACTCCCCCAAACAGAGATCGCCATGTTCGTATTGTTTGTAAGTACCGGCGTTGCACCATCATTGAGGTAAATCGCCGAGGAACCAGTCAACGTTGACTGTGTGATTGATCCGCCGCTTATTCCGCCGTAACTCAGACCGCAGAAGTTTATTGGACAATCTGTGAATGTCACATTATCTGCAACCAGACCACCATATACAGTTATCGAACCCAGAACCGTCGCACCACTTGCTATGGTCAATGTCGCACCCGAATTGATGGTGAAGTCTGTAAACGCACACGGTATCCCATAGTTAGGTAGCGTCCAGTTGGCTGTCACACTCCCCCAAACAGAGATCGCCATGTTCGTATTACTTGTAAGTACCGGGGCTACACCATCATTGAGGTAAATCGTCGAGCCAGTCAACGTTGACTGTGTGATTGATCCGCCGCTTATTCCGCCGTAACTCAGACCGCAAAAGTATATCGAACAGTTAACAAACGAAGCTGAGTTTGCGTTAAGTGTTCCATAAACATCTATCTCAATATCCGATAGAGTTTGAAGACTGAGATTTAGAGTATCTCCATAATTGACTGTAATTTGACTCGTAGCTTGCTGTGTGAAAATTACTGCAAGCATGAGAATGAGGATACCGAACCGTGCTTTCATTGTGAAATTCCTATGAGTGTTTGTATCAATACTACTTGAATGTTCGGCTCACAACGACACTGGACCCATACCGCAGGAGATACAACTGTTCTTCAGCCAGGCCTTCGCTCATTTGTAGGTTGCAGTGGAGTCTAGCGTACTCCTTCCCATTCCAATAGCAACAAGGTTCTCCAAATACTGCTCATCTCATGTGGATGGGCGGACTGTTCTTGTGCCGGCAAACAGAAAACCTCCTCATCTGAACATCCAGACTCAAGAGGCTTATGAGAAGTAACGAACTTAAGTGAACGTAGCCTTTTTCAGGGCTGAAGTCAACAGGATGTTACCACGAGTTTATCTACGAATGGGTCTTCCATTCGCGATTGCGTCTGACCTGCCCCCAGATTATGTGCCAATGCTAAGTTAGTGAATTCCTTCAGAGTACTTGCCCCCATTGTGGATCAGGTTTTGGGGGGGCAGGTCAAAACAAAAAACCCTAACCATTTCTGGTCAGGGCTTTGCGTTGCACATCAGCATCTCTGTCACTTCACTAGCAACAATCTTTTCACGCTCGTAAAGCTACCAGCATCGAGTCGGTAAAAGTACACGCCGCTGGCTAATTGATCGCCACGAAACATTACATCGTGATATCCAGCTTGCTGTTGCTCGTTCACAAGCTGAGCAACTTGTTGGCCGAGTGTGCTGTAGACTGTCAGCGTGACGAATGCTGTTTTGGGGAGACCGTAGCGAATTGTTGTTGAAGGATTGAACGGATTAGGGTAGTTCTGCCTAAGCGCAAACTCACTTGGGACCTGGTTTTCTAGAACTGAAGTGAGGACAGTTACCGTTATTGGCTCTGTGAAATGCACGGTGGCATCAAGGTCTGTTTGCTTCAGTCTATAGGACCACTGGTTGGCTGCGACCATGGAGTCGATGAATAAATATGAGTGCGGCTCATTCGTTGTGCCGTGACCCGGAATAAAACTGTTTGGCAAAGTTTCGAAATCAATCTGGTCCAGAGATTTTCGCTGCACTTCAAATCCATAGTTGTTCGTTTCACTGACTGTTCTCCAATCAAGATGCACCTCACCGCCTCCAACATACTGTGCTGTGAATGAAGCAAGCTGAATAGGAAGAGCGGAACTCAGATCATTCATGAAACATCCTCGTCCATGTGTTGCTGCCATGAGCCGCTTTGGTCCGTCTTTGTATTTCAAATCATATATCGTAACAGTCGGAAGCCCGGTATTGTAGGATGCCCAGGTTCCTCCATCGTTTGTCGATTGATAAACGCCGAGATCCGTCCCGACAAACAACCAGCGGGGCGTCTGCGGAACAACAACAATTGCGTTTGTTGGAATGTTCGGAAGAGTACTGGTGATACTGAACCACGAGGTCCCTGCGTTTGTCGTCTTGTAAACATGCTGGCCGGCGGTGAACCCTGTGAACGTTGCGTAACAAACGTTGTCATTGGTCGGGTCCACAGCGAGATCACTCACATATGGATACCCTGTTGTCGTCGTCCAGCTTGTCCCATTATCAGTTGTTGCAAGAATTCGACCGTTATCGGTCCCGACATAAATCTTGCTTGTGTTCGTCCAACTAATACCAATGGCAGAAACTCCGCTTGATGCACCAACGGTTGCTGCAGATGCAATTTGTGTCCAACTCGCCGAGGTCGCTGTGCGCGCGGTTGTGGTTTTCCAAACTTGAGAGACACCATATACAAGCGTTTGAGGATCTCCCGGTGCCATCTCAAACGGATTGTAGAACAATCCACCTGACGCGCCGCTCGGACGAATCTCGGTATAGCTCACACCGGAGTTGCTCGATCGCTGACAGGAACCATTCACATACTGACCATAGTTGTAAGCCGTTAGCACAGGATCAACCACTGTATAACCGCCATCGCCTGTGGTTCTCTGATTCCATGTTGTGCCGCCATCTGTTGAGGTTTGCTTGTTGTTGTCCTGGCACCCACCATAGAGCAAATTGGTGTTTGTTGGATCGTAATCTGCGCTCTGGTATTGCAGTGTCGACATTGTCGCGTTCAAGTCAGTCCACGATGTGCCATCATTTGTCGACTTATACACGCCCCCATCCGAGCCGCAATAGAACACCGAGCCGCTGTAACCGAGAAAATGAATATCCGCATGGGACATTGACGATGAAGATGTTGTCGACCAGCTTGTCATCTGGACCAATCCAGTGCCACCTGTTGTTGATTTGTAGACATCGAGTCCGCCGACAAGAACGGTATTTGGGTCGGTTGGCTTCACACATACGGAATTATCATACCAACCCTGACCTCCCAAGTAGTTTGGGGTCGTTGCTTGAGCTGTCCATGTTGCGCCACCATCGGTCGTTCGATACAAACCAAGGAGACCGGCCGTTGATACAGCAGCAATACTTGCATATAACGTATTATGATCGCTCGGTGCCATTGCGAGAAGTATTCGCC
>DPLS01000439.1:0-4515 GCA_003541875.1 Bacteroidota bacterium
ATCGGGTTGTCTGGCGAGCTTGCCGATTTTCACTTACTTCCTCCTATCCCGTTCGTTCGGGTGTCTTTCGGGAGTGATCCTTACTTGATCCCTACAAGCTTCCTATTTCCCCCTGAAACCGTCACCATGGCAGGTTTGGCCATTCCCCAACAAAAACTGTGTACGGGGCTTTTGCCTGAACCATGCTACGGCACCGCCAGTTTGGGTTCCTTGAGGAGTGTAGACATGCTTGACATGGCAGAACACTCCCAACAGAATCATCCCCTGCAGCCTTGACGACTCAACCGCTGGTTGTGAATGCCAAGTTCGATCGGGTACTCTGACGGGAAAGCACGAGGGCGGTTTCGGTGTGGTATCGCTGTCAACATGGCCGGATCCGGTCAACAATGGGCCGTGGCGCATTGGTGCAGAGTCCGATGTCATCAATCCTCTTACTCCACGACATCGACCGGTGATCGCAAACCTAGTTGAAGGGCCTGAAACGGGGATAGGTGTCGTTTCCTTCCCCGAACGTTAATTGTGACTGTCCGGAGCCATCCCGGTTCATCGTCCAGATCTTCTCGAAAGCTCCAACCGGATATGATCCGACTTCAGTATAAAACAGAATCCGGTTTCCGTCTTGAGAGAACTGAGAAAAGAATACGTGGCCTGGTGTCCCAACGGTCAGCTTTCTCAGGTTCTCTCCATCAAGGCCTATCTCGTATAGGTCGAACTTGCCATCTCGATGCGATCTGAAGACAATTCTGGAGTTGTCAGGCGTGAAAAGGGGTGCCAAGATCTCACTAGCGGCAATCAGGCGGAAATTCCCTCCATCGAGATCCATGACGTACATCTCTTGATCGATGAATGACCCCACGAGATAAGACGTGAAGACGATTCGGGAGCCATCGGACGAAAACCCGGGCGCCAGATCGTGGACACTGACATTCCATTGTTGGAGGAACGGAGGATAAACGTGATACGAAGCCCCCGCAGTGAGACAAACCGCGTGGCTCCCATCTGCATTCATAATATGGATATCGTAGCTGAATTGTCCACTCTCATCCGCAACACTTGAACAGTACACGATTCTCGATCCGTCAGGAGTATATTGAGGCGAATGATCGATCATCTCGTTGTGGGTCAGTCTGGTTTGGTGTTGCCCCTGTGAGTCCATGACATATATTTCGGGGTTACCGTCCCTCGAGGATGAAAACACGATGCTGCGGCCATCCGGGCTGAATGAAGCAAAATGGTCATCGCCAGGAGCGTTTGACACATTGACACATTGACTCCCGTCCGTGTTCATCATGTAGATCTCATCTGAACTGTCACGAGTATAGGAAGTCGCGAGGATCTTTGCCCCGTCCGGGGAGAAGGCTGGATCGATGAAGTCGATTGTGCTGTGGGTTATTCTCGTTTGTCGGCTCCCGTCAAGCTTCATGGTGAAGATTTGTCTGGACACCCTTGTTTCTTTGTCCGAAACAAAGGCAATGCTCTGTGGTTGCTCTTCGATCGAAGAAGTCGCATCCGGCGCGTGAGCGCAGGCGGAAAGAGAAAGGCTCACGACGATGGAAACTGGCAACTCTAGCTTCATGCGATCAACGTTTGACTCCAACCGAGGTTCCTCCCCATGCCAGGAACAACTCCCCCAACGTTGAGGCACGTTCTGAGTGCAATCCCGGCTCCTGAGGTCTTCAGATGAGGACGTAGTACACGCCAATATGTTGCAGAGAAACACCCTAGACAAGGAGTTCGTGGTTTTGCTGCAAGGCGAAAAGCATGGAGGCTAGCTGCACTTCCACGCCTGTCACAATGTCGACACAGACAGGATTTGGGTACCATGCAGCTCCCCCAACGTTGATCTGGCTCAATCTACACAACGACTAGCCCGATTCGGCTGACCCTCGGCCTAGAATCTCACTCCTCCTCCCAACCCCCCGCGGCTTAGCCGATTCGAAACGAAAGCAAGCAGAAGGATGACGGCAAGAAGAAACACGGAGTAGGCTGCAGCCGCACCAAAATTGTAGCCACGCAATTGTGACAGGATTTCCATTGAGATGGGGCGGCTGGAATAGGAATACAGCAGGATCGACGAAACAAATTCCCCAAGAGCAGAAATCGCGACGAGCAAACAACCTGAAACAATGCCTGGCAGAATGAGTGGCAGGGCAATCTTTCGAAACCGTCTGCCAAGACTCGCACCAAACGTCTCCCCGGCCTCCATCAGCGAGTCATCCAATTGTTCCAGTGAGGCCGAAGTCGCACGAACCACGAGTGGGTACGTGCGTATGAGATACGCGAGCGGCAAGATCCAGAACGTTCCGACAAGAACAGAATATCCACTGAGAATCGTCGGCTTGTTGAATGCAGAAATAAGACTGACAGCGACAACCGTTCCTGGGATGGCAAATGAGAGCGTCATGAGGAGGTCAATCAGGCCGCGAAACTTCCCAAGCCCACCTTTCACAATGACGAATGCAGCGGTTACCCCGACGAGAATTGCTCCAACAACAGTCAAGAAGGTCATTAGAACACTGTTCTGGATCGGCTCGAATATGCGGGGATCGGCAACCAGCTTCACATAATTCTCAATCGTGTACTCTGTCGGAAACACCTGCCATGTCCAGGAGCTTTCCCTCACGAATGAAATGACGACAATGGTGATAATCGGCAGAAGCTCGAGCACGATAAGCAACACCGTCGCTGAAATCAAAATGTTTCGGAGCAGAGGGCTCACTCTCATTTCAGCCATCCGAGACGATCCTTTTGTCTTCACTGCACCCCCGCGTGACCGACTGGTGAACGTGAGTATGAGAAAGAACCCTACCGAAACCAACGTCAGCAGAACTGATTGAGCTGCAGCAACGTCCATGTCACCGTTGAGTTTTGTTGCGTAGATTTGCGTGGTCAGGAACCTTCGGTCGCCGCCGAAAATAAGCGGAGCGGAAAACGACGCCATGCTTGCCATGAACGTAAGCACCGAGGCACCTACCAAAGCCGGACGAAGCGCAGGCAGCAGCACTCGCCGCAACGTCTTCCACTGTGAGCTTCCCAAACTCGACGCCGCTTCGATGAGTGATCCATCGAGCTGACGAAGCGAGTTGGAGATGAAAAGGTAGAAATAGACGTTGAAGGAGTACACATGAACTGCCACAATCGCCCATAAGCCATCGAGGTAAAACGGGACACGCTCCAGCTGGAACATTCTCTGGATGATTCTCGGAAGAAGGCCGCTCTCGCCAAAGACAAACAGGAACGAGATCACGCCAACCAGCGGAGGCAGCGCAATAGGCACAACTGCCATGAGTGACAGAGTCTTCCCCAGCGGGAAACGGAATTGTGTGAGCGTGAAGGCGAGCACTCCCCCCACGATCCCCCCAAGGAATATCGATAGCAGCGAGACAACGACCGAGTTCATCACGGCTTCGGTGTTGGCGCTGTGTGACACGTCCAACACGCGTACGTAATGATCCAGCGAGAACCTACCGTCCACCTGCAGGCTCCCGTGAATCATCACGGCCTGGGGATAGATGACATATCCGAAGAACACTGCGCCAAGAAACACCAGCGCGACGAGAAGTGTTCGGCGATTGCGAATCATTCTCATTGAGGGAGCGGAGTGATTTTCGACCAATCAAATTTGACGGGAATGATTTCCCCTGGCCTGAGTGCGTGCACAAACTCTGTACTCAGTGCTGCCGCACGAAGTGTTGTCCCACTCACATCCAAAAGAAACGTGGTTGTGAATCCCAGATACTCCTTTTCGAGTATCCTGGCTTCGAGACTGTTCGTCCCCTTTTTCGATGGGTCGATGACGATGGCCTCTGGCTTGATCGCTAGAACCAACTGCCCACCCTTGTCCCACTTGTCTATTGGAACGTGGACAGTCAACGAGCCGGATGAGAACAACCTTGTTGCACCGTCGTAATTCCCGTGCACAATGTTTGCGCTCCCCAGGAACTCTGCAACAAAAGCGTTGCGGGGATGCCCATAGATCTCAGAGGGTGTTCCGATCTGAACCACCCGGCCAAATTGCATGATGGCCATACGGTCAGACACGCTCATAGCTTCCGACTGGTCGTGCGTTACGTAGATTGTCGTGATGCCGATGTGTCGCTGCAATGCCCGAATCTCCTCCCTCGTCGAGATCCGCAATGCGACATCAAGATTGCTGAGTGGTTCGTCGAAGAGAAGCACTGCCGGCTCCACGATGAGTGCGCGTGCGACCGCCACGCGCTGCTGTTCTCCGCCACTTAGCTGGGGCACCGGAGTATCTATCTTGTGCCGGAGATGAACGGACTCAAGCATCTCCTCGACGCGACGACGGATGAACTCCTTCGCCAGCTTCTTTGTCTCAAGCCCGAATGCGACGTTTTGGAAGACCGACATGTGCGGGAACAGAGCGTAGTTTTGGAAGACCATGCCAATTCCCCTATGCTGAGGAAGAGTTGCAGTAATGTCCTTCTCCCCCAATAGTATCGAACCTGTGGTGGGTGATTCGAAGCCAGCAATCAATCTTAGAAGCGTGGTCTT